>JAITFA010000063.1 GCA_031281685.1 Treponema sp.
CCTAGCCCATGCCTAAAGCCATAAACAAAACCGCGAACCCCTAAAGATTCGCGGCTCACAATTCCTCTATCGTGCGTACTCGATAACCCGCAGTTCGCGGATAATCGTTACCCTGATCCTGCCCGGATAGCGCAGGTCGCTTTCGATCTTTTTGGCGATCTGTTTGGCAAGGTCGCGGGCCTGCTCGTCGTTGATCACATCGCTGTTGGCCATGATTCGCAGTTCGCGTCCAGCCTGTATCGCGTAAGCCTTTTCCACACCTTGAAAACCTTCAGCCACGTTTTCCAAGTTCTCAAGCCGCTTGATGTAGTTGTCGATGGTTTCCCGCCGTGCGCCGGGGCGAGCGGCGGAAATGGCATCGGCAACCTGCACAAGTACCGACTCAATGCAGGTCGGAGCAATATCGTTATGATGACTACCAATGGCGTTGATGACGCGGGGGTCTTCCCCCATCTTCCGCGCCATGTCCATGCCAATTTCGGCGTGGTTCAGTTCGGAATCAGACTCAACGCCCTTGCCAATGTCATGAAGCAGAGCCGCGCGCTTGGCAAGCTCGCGGTTTGCGCCCACCTCAGCGGCTAGTATGCCAGCGATAATCGCCACTTCCTTGGAATGGTAAAGCACGTTCTGGCCGTAACTTGTGCGGAAGTAGAGCCGCCCAAGAGCGCGGATCGTGTCCTGCTTGATGTTATGAACGCCTAGGTCAAAGAGAACCTTTTCCCCTTCCTCAAAAATTTTCTGAGAAATATCTTTGGTTACTTTTGAAACGATTTCCTCAATACGGGCCGGATGGATCCGTCCGTCAATGATGAGCCGTTCCATAGCTACCTTGGCGATTTCTCTGCGTACCGGGTCGAAACACGAGATAACCACTGAGTCCGGCGTATCGTCAATGATGATGTCTACGCCGGTAAGCGTTTCTAGGGTACGAATGTTTCGTCCCTCACGGCCTATGATCCGTCCCTTCATTTCATCATTCGGCAATGTAACCGAAGTTACGGTGATCTCGCTCGTTACCTCGGTAGAGATCCGCTGAATCGTGGCAAGCAGTATGTTCCTCGCCTTTTTTTCAGCAGAGACATTGGCTTCCTGCTCGATCTTGTTGATCAAGGACTGAGCGTCATGCTTTGCCTCATTCTCCAAGCTCTGAATGATAAGCCCCTTGGCTTGCTCACTGCTCAGACCAGAGATACGTTCCAGTTCTTCGCGGTACCGCTCTTCTTCCTTTGAAAGCGATTCTTCCCGTTCCAGATACCGCCGTTCCTTTTCGGCAAGTATCTGTTCCATTTTCTCGATCTGACTTGTCTTTTTCTCAATTCCCTCCTCTTTTTGCACGATACGACGCTCGTATCGTTGCAGTTCTGTCCTACGCTCCCGGGTCTCCTTCTCCTGCTGGTTTTTATCGCGAATAATTTGTTCTTTTGCTTCAAGAAGTAACTCTTTCTTTTTGGCTTCAGCTTCTTTTATCGCGTCCTGTTCGATGCGTTTGGCCTGTTGTTCAGACGCGCTTACTTGAAATCTGGCATACAGCCATCGAATAATCCAGCCTAAGGCGCTCCCAGCAAGAGGAAGGATTATATACAGAATCCAACTCATTTGTTACCCCTTACCGTCGGACCTTTGTTACCAAGTCCGCTTAAATTTCGATAAGCGTATAATATAAGGAAGCTATATGTCAATTACTGGAACCAGAAGCTGTAACGAGGTTCGGATAGACGCTTTATCAAAAGCGCCGTAAAATCTCTGGCATGGGAAGGCGGCGTAACAGCACAAGAGAGGATGGGGAATTTTTTGTTGACATGGGGATAAAGATAACTTAGTATACAAGCTCGTACCCGCGCAGTACGGGGAACGTGGACTTACATCCGAAACGTCTGTGGACATGATAGCGGTGGCTTTTGGTGATAAGAGTGAAGCTGGTCGTGGAAGCAGAAACCTTGTAGAGCAAGCTGAACAATCAGCCCAAGCTACAAGCCCCTGTCTTTAGGCATGGGTTACTGACTTTATCAACAAGGAGGTCTGCCCTGATGGCAGACAGCGTTCTTCCATGTCTAAAGGCTTGGGTTCCTACGCTGTAATTTCTATGAATCTTAAAACAGTAATTTTTCGTGGCTGTAGCGGGGTTCTCGTGGTGTTCTTTCTGACGGTATTTGTACCAAGTAGGGATGTAGCCTGTCGCGCACTTTATGAGACGTGGGGAAACGCGCACACTGCGCCTGCCACGCCAGCATCTGCGCCTACGACTACTACGCCCGTAGCTGAGACTATCACGCCAGCGCCAGCATCTGCGCCTACGGCTACTACGCCCATAGCTGAGACTACCGCGCCAGCGAGTAGCGCGCTGTTTAGAGCGGACTTTGAGGCCGCTGCCGATGGCTTTGTTGGCAGAAGCGGAAATGAAGTTTTAACCGTAAGTGATGAAGCGGCGCTATCCGGCGCTCATGCGCTCAAGGTCGAAGGGCGAACTTCGTCATGGCACGGGCCGTCGCTGGATATTACCCAGAAGATCAGCGAGGGAAAAGAATACACCGTATCAGTATGGGTAAAACTCATTGAGCCGGAGCAGGCGCAGATCACCCTGTCAACCCAAATCGGCAGTGGAAGCGGCGCATCTTATAACAACCTGAACAGCAAGCAGGTCTCGCAAAACAGCGACTGGGTCGAATTGCGGGGAACTTACCGCTATCTCTCCACAGACTTCGTGAGCATCTATGTGGAAAGCGCCATCGCCACTGCGTCATTCTACATTGACAGCCTCAGTATAATAGAAGAAAACAGCGAGCCAGCTGTTGTGGAAGAGATAACGCCGCTCAAAAACGTTTACACCGACTTTTTCCCCATCGGGAACATCGCATCTGGTAAGGATTTAAGTGGTCTGCGTCTTGAGTTGCTGACCAAGCATTTCAATATCGTTACCGCTGAAAATGCCATGAAGCCTGGGGAGTTACAGCCGCGTAAAGGGGAGTTTAACTTTGATGCCGCCGACGCCATTGTCAACACGATGCTGGAATACGGCTTGGCTATGCATGGCCACACGCTGGCATGGCATCAGCAGACCGGCGCGTGGATGTATACCGGCGCGGATGGTCTGCCACTGCCCCATGAGGAGGCCCTTGAAAACCTCACTACGCATGCGAAAACCGTGGCCGAGCATTTCAAGGGCAGGGTCGTTTCGTGGGACGTACTCAATGAAGCGATAAACGACGGACTTACGGCTGAAGTAGCTGCTGACTGGCGGGCGTCTCTGCGGGATAGCCCTTGGTTACAGTCCATTGGCGATCACTATATTGAGGCTGTGTTCCTCGCGGCGCAGGAAGCTGACCCGGACGCGAAGCTCTATTACAACGACTACAACCTTAACAACCAGAACAAGGCGACCGCTGTCTATAACATGGTGAAAGAGATTAACGAGAAATACCCGGGACTTATTGATGGTATTGGTATGCAGGGGCATTACGATCTCAATACCAATCCCGCTGATGTTGAACGGTCTATACAGCAATTTATTTCGCTTGGCGTTGAGGTCAGCATTACCGAACTGGATATAGGGGCTGGCGCAGACGGAAGTTTAAGCAACGATGACAGTCTCCAGCAGGCGCTCTTATACGCACGACTGTTCAGCATTTTCAGGCAGTATAAGGAAAACATCGGGCGTGTAACTATGTGGGGCCTTGATGACGGTTCAAGCTGGCGGGCTGACCGGAGTCCGACGCTCTTCGACCGCTCGTTCAGAGCAAAACCAGCGTTTTACGCAACGACCGATCCTGACGCTTTTATCACCGAGCATCAGCAGTAATATCCACCACAAAGCGTGCGTATTCCGCACGCTTTTTTTATATACCCTCTTAAGACCTGTTCTTTAGGTGGTCTGATAAGCGAACCCCCTCTAGCGTCAGTAATGCCCGCTTACGGTCAAGGCCACCGCCATAGCCGGTGAGACTACCATCCGCGCCAATGACGCGGTGGCAGGGAATGATGATGTTGATGGGGTTGTGTCCAACCGCGCCACCTACAGCTCGTGCAGAGAAGCCTTTGCTACTGCCGAGTTTGTGGGCAAGCTCGCCGTAGCTTGTGGTTTCGCCATAGGGGATTTGCAGTAAAAGGTCCCACACGGAATGCCTGAACGCGGTGCCGTGGGGATTGAGCGGCGGCGTTATAGCAGGGGACTTGCCTGAAAAGTAGGTTGCCAGCCACTCGCGGAGTTGCTCAAACACTGGTTCCTGTGGCGCATCGCTCCAGTCCGCCGTGTCAGGCGTGAAACGCTGCCGCTCGGTAAAATCGAGCCTAATGAGCGCGTTGTTTTCTGCCGCTGCCCGCATGGCGCCAACAGGGGTATCAATGACGCAGGTATAGATCATATTCCCTCCAGTTTGTTTAATCCACGCGCTCGCACGGAGCGCGACACAACGCCTTAATGGTTTTACCTACTTTATGGCGACCAGTTCCATCTCAAATACTAGAAAGCTGTTTGCCGGAACCGGGCCAGTGGCTGTGGTACCAAAGGCAAGCTCCGGCGGGATGACCACGAGTCGTTTCTCGCCAACCTTCATGTCTAGCAGGGTCTCCTCCCAGCCGACTATGCTCAAACGGCCCTGTCCAAGCGGAAAGTCCTGTGGCCCGCCATGCAGGTCAGAGTTATCGAGAGTCTGGCCTGAAAGCAACATCATCTTGTAGTTGATTGACACGGTTTTACCAGCGACTGGCTTCGCGCCGCGCCCTTCCCGCTGGATGATAAAATGGATGCCAGAGGCACTGACCGTAGCGGTAGGGTACTTACGCTGAATCTCGGCGATAGCGGCTTCCCGCTGCGCCCGCGTTCGCGCCGCCGCCGCCATACTCACGTTCCGTAACAGCGTATCAAACGTAGCCTGATCCGCCTTGAACGCCTGCGCCTCCGGGCCATTGCGGATAATCTCAACGCGGATGATACGGTCGCCCTGCCTGATGGCGTTTACCACTGACTGTCCCTCGACTACCTTACCGAACACTGTGTGCTGGCCATCCAGCCAAGGGGTGGCGACATGGGTGATAAAAAATTGGCTCCCGTTGGTACCGGGACCAGCATTGGCCATGGACAAAACACCCGGGCCGTCGTGTTTAAGACTGGCATCGATTTCGTCGGGGAAACGGTATCCCGGGCCGCCTGTACCATTGCCGAGCGGGTCGCCACCCTGAATCATAAAGTCTGCGATGACGCGGTGAAAGGTAAGCCCGTCGTAAAAAGGCTTGCCAGTGGTGTTGTTCATTTTACCTTCGGCCAGCGCCACAAAGTTACACACAGTGAGCGGTGTTTTCTGGTACTCAAGCCGTACCACAATATCTCCCCGGCTGGTACTAATTCGGGCGAAAAGTCCATTTCCCAGCGCGGTATCTCCCGTCGCGGCAAACACAACGCTGTTGCCCATAAACAGCAACACAAAGCTCCCAAGAATCATCCTGGGTCTGAACCAATCGTTACAAATACGCATAAGAAACCATATCATAAACAGCACTTGAAACACAACCGCATCCTGTCCAAACAGATCAACTTATTATGGCTTAGACACGCTCGTTTTATCATAATTTATGAAAAAACTAGTTGACAGATATAGAAACTCTCTTTTATGTTTCAAGAGAAATTAAATCCCTATCAATATGGAGAATTATATGATGATAAAAACCATGCGGTTTTCTAAAGACAGGAGGAACTCGCCCGACGAGCTTACCTTATTGCCAATTGACGTGCGCAAAAGATGCGCAAGCGTCTTTCCCTACCCCTTGTTCGCCCTTGGTGATGATGACGAAGACGAAGAAGAGTTTGACGACTATGAGGACGACTTTGACGATGACGAGGATGACGAAGACGAGGACTACGAGGACTACGAGGACGACTTTGACGACGAAGAAGAGGACGACCTCGACGACGAAGACGACTTGTAAACAACGTCGGCGGCTCCCCATAGGCGCTCCAGCTCATAAAAAGAGCGGGCCTTGTCTGTCATAAGGTGGATAACAATGGCGCCCAAATCAATGAGGCGCCATTCATCATCCATGATAAGGCGTTCAGCGCCGCGTCGTTGCTCATGGGGTCGGGGCGAAACGCGCAGGATATCAATGCCATTTTCATGGCAAAAGTCTTTGATATGCCGTTCAAGCCCCTGCTGATGGGTGTTACTTGCTACGGTGGCTATCACGAAAAAGTCTGTCCATGCGTTAAGCCCTCGCAGGTCCAGCGCCACTACATCCACACCCCGGTGTTCTTCAAGAAGCGCACCTAGTGTCCTACTTAGGTCAATTTGAGATAACATATCGTCCATTAAAGTCACTTCCTAGAATAAGGGTAAAATCAGTTCTGTACTCAAGAGTTGGTACAAGTAGTTCCAGCCCAAGGGGGTCCTCGTTTGTAGTCGCCTCAAATTCGATATTACTGCATTGAATCACGCTTCCAAAGATACGCGCCATGTTTTCGTTGCCAGAATGATCGATGATAATGGTATCCCGCCGTTTCTGTTCCGAGTTCTTGATCTCGGTAACGTCATAGCCAAAACCGCGTAGCAACTCGGCGGTTCTGGCGGCAAGGCCATTAACATCAGTGCCATTCAGCACCTCCACCGTGAAGATGCGATCAGTGGCCGCGCCTTCAGCAGGCCGAGTCAGCCCCTGCTGGGTCTGGCGCACGATGTCTTTAATCAGACTTCCGTCGTAATAGGGCAGGAGGAGCATTTGACCTGAAACTTCGCGGGCCGTGCCGCCGACAGACTGAATGCTTACCCGATCCATGTTGATGCCAGCGTATTCATCAAAAAGCCGTTCTCGTGTGTGCAGGTTCATGTTGGTGCGGATCATGGACTGGTAGATACGGGTAACTTCCGGGTTCTTGAGAAACTCGTGCTGTTCCCCTAGGCGTTTAATCAGCCCAAGGAAAAAGCGCTGTCTGCGCAAGCTGATGAGTTCGCCGTCTTCCTCCGGCAGTTCATACAAGACGTAGAGCCGCGCCTTGTCCCCGTCAAGCCATGTTTTGCCGGAGGGAAAGAGAATCGGCGGCTCTCCATCGTAGATTTCCACCCGCGATGGGATAAGAATCTCCACGCCTTCGATGAGATCAACCACATTGCCAAGACTTGTGGTATCCAGCACAAACGAATATGTTATGGGAACCCCCAGAAGCCGCGCCACCTCGCTCTCAAAGGCGGCTATCTTCTGCGGCTCATACACCGTGTCAATGCGATCAACGCGGTTTACCTTCTGGAGGATGAGGCCAAGCTCGCCGGGTATGTCAAATATCGAAGCCCGCCTTGTTGCCGGATAGTACATGAGTACATAAGTCCCCAGCGGCTTACCACCATTACCCTCAAGCACAAACAGCGTGTTGATAACCCGCTCTCCAGAAATAACCCCCTCAAGCGGGTCAGAACGCAGGGTCTGAACCGTAACAAAAACACCAGCTCCTAAAAACACTATAATGGCGACAAGAAATACCACGCTTGCGTCAAAGCGAGTATTGTTCGTTGTTGACATTTTCTTTTTCATTGTTTAAAGCGAATCCTTCTTATGCATCGCGTCAAGGAGGCGCAGCGTGCCTTCTGAAATATCGACCTGACGTGAACGAAGATAAGCTACATTGTTATCAAGTACCGCAGTGAAAAGCTGATCAAGACTGCCGGTTTCGCTCAAGTCCCTCAACGCCGGATCAATACCTTCCCGCGTTACTTCAATCTTATCGGCAATGAAAAGTATCTTCGCAAGACTTCCCATGCCCATACCACCGCCAATATGCAGACGGACAGCCTCCAGTACATCCGCTGGAAACGTCGCCGGAGCGGTTTCCGGCGAAGTCTGTGACAGCGGCGTTGCCGGAGCTACACCAAAGCGTTCCGCGAGCAGCACCGCAGCTGCACGGGCATGGAGCAGACTGGGTTTCTTCTGTTCCAGCTTGCTTATTCCACCGCCATCACGTTCAGCCATGTCTATCAGTTCCTGCTCAGGCAAAGATTTGCAAATGTCATGGCTAATACCGGCAAGATAACCCTTGCGGGGATCAAGACCGAAGCGGCGGCAAAGGTCGGAACAGAGGAGCGCCACAGCGCGGCTGTGGGTAAAACGGGACTGACTTATCAGAGAACGCGCCGCTTCTTCAACACGGACAAGAAGCGCGAGCGTGGGCGAATCCTCGTAGGCGCGTGGCGGAAACCTGTAGAGACCGCGATCTTCTATGATCATACGCGCCCCGTGCGGCACAAGGTAACGCCAGTTGCCGTTGTTGAGGATGCGTTCCCGTATCTCGGCTGAGGAAATGTTCATAACCTCGTTATGCAATTGGGTGTATGGGTAAGGAAACACCATGTCCGCTGAAAGGAGGCGTCGCGCTATGATGATATCGGCATTTTTAACAATGTCATCGGCGCCTCGCCATTTGTGGAAGTCCTGTACAAGGTCGTCGCCCAGCACCAGCGCAGGCTTGCCAGTGGGACGGTAGCGCCTCACGATGTCGGCGATAGTGTCAACCGTATACGAGATGCCTTTGCGCCTAAGCTCGCAGTCGTCAATAGCAAGGCGCGAATCACCCGCTATTGAGGCGGCGAGCATATCCATGCGCTCGGCAGGACTGCCGCCACTCGCGCCAAATTTAAACGGCGATTGATACGTCGGTACCAGAATCACGCGGTCATAATCATACGCCGCAAGCACAGTGTCCGCGAGATACAGATGACCCACATGCACCGGATTAAAACTTCCGCCCAGTATCGCCAGCTTCATTTATGCCTCCACTTGTTCTGCGGCTTCATCATGCCCGCTGTCAGCGAGCCGTGCCAGACGTCCGCCAAGCTCTACTATACCTTCCCCAGAAAAGACTGAGATACCCAAGGTTTCTTCGGTAACGTATTTTGCTTTCAGTTGCTCAAAACGCTCTGCTGTTCCCCCAAGGTCCAGCTTGGTTCCAATAAGCAGGCGCGGCTTTTGAACAAGCTCGCCTGAAAACGCGGCAAGTTCCCTGTACAGCACGTCAAAGGCGTCAAGGTAATTGTTCTCAGACAGGTCGATGAGAAAGGCAAGCGCGGCAGTACGGGAAATGTGCTTGAGAAAGCGGATGCCAAGACCCTGCCCGCTTGATGCGCCTTCAATAAGTCCGGGTATGTCAGCCAGAATGATGTCCCGATCATCAATAGTGAGTACCCCCAGATTGGGAATCTTGGTGGTAAAGGGATACGGCGCGATCTTGGGACGGGCGTTGGTATAGCGGTCAAGCAGCGACGACTTGCCCGCGTTGGGGAAGCCCACAAAGCCAATGTCCGCCATAAGCTGAAGTTCCACCCTGAGCCGCGCCGCCACACCGCTCTTGCCACCTAGTGCTTTGCGCGGAGCCTGATTCACCGACGACTTGAAGTGGATATTGCCCCAGCCGCCGTTCCCGCCCTTGAGAAATACAAAGTCTTCCCTATGCTTGCCAAAGTCCCGAACCAGTCTCCCGGTATCCGCATCCCATATCATTGAGCCGGGCGGCAGGGGAATGATGATGTCCGCGCCGTTCCTGCCGTAACGCGCCGAGCCTTCACCATCATGCCCGTTTTCAGCCTTAAACGACTGCTTGTAACGCAGGTGAGCTAGGGTTCGCAGGTTTCGGCGCACCACAAAGACCACATCCCCGCCGCGCCCACCATCGCCGCCGGATGGCCCGCCGCGAGGGACATACTTTTCCCGCCGGAATGCCACACAGCCGTTCCCCCCTGATCCAGAAGCAACCTCAATCAACGCTTCGTCGGCAAATTTCGTCATGTTACGTTTGCCTGTCGCAGAGATAGGCCAGCAGTAAGAGAATCCCCACGCCCTGCCTGTCTATTCCGCCGCGGCTACAGCGGGAATCACCGTCGCCAGCTTCCGGCCCCGACGCTGGGTGAACGAAACCGTTCCATCGACCAGCGCAAAAAGCGTGTAATCACCGCCGCACCCAACATGCGTTCCCGGGTGAATCTTCGTCCCCCGCTGACGCGCGATGATCGTCCCAGCCTTTACCCGCTTTCCTTCTCCAGCCTTGATACCTAGATACTGGGGATTGGAATCCCGTCCGTTTTTGGCGCCGCTACCGCCTCGTTTTCGAGCCATATTAGTTCCTCCGTATAGTCATTGCACAATAGTCAGGGTATTCTTCAGAAACCGAGTGAAGCCCTTCGATTAAAAAAGCGCCCACGACAAAAAGCGTTTGCTTTCCAGCCGCCGTATACTCTGTTTCCATAAGAAAAACGCCCCGCTCCCGCGGGCCGCCCCGAACAACGATCCCTTCCGCTAGGGAAAGGATATGCAGGGCTGTTCTCGTCAGTATTGAGACTGCGGCGCAGACAATATCGCCGCCTTTTGGCCCCGCGTGGGCGTGTCCTGAAACTCGGCAGGATTTGAGTAACTCCGCTGAGTCCAAAACCACGTCAATCACGATCATCCAAGCTACGCTCCCTGAATATCCTCAATCTTGATTACCGAATAACGCTGCCGGTGTCCCTGCTTCTTGCGATGATCCTTCTTGGGTATGTACTTGAATACAATGATCTTCTTGTCCTTTACGTGGGATTCCACGGTCGCGGATACTGAAACACCGGACACATACGGCGCGCCCACCTGTACCGTATCCCCTGAAACCATGAGAACCGAATCAATGTTCAGAGCGGAACCGGGTTCCGCGTCAAGCAGATCGACCTTCAAGCAAGCGCCCTTCTCAGCCTTGTACTGTTTGCCTTTAAATTCCATTAATGCGTACATCTTTTTTCCTTAAATAAAAAACTTAGCTCTTTATACTCTGTATCAGTGTTATGCGTCAACTCATTGCCCTCGCCGCATGGGGCAAAAAAGCGGCTACCCGTCGGATAGCCGCCTGTTCTATGCGCCGCGATTCAGCCGCCGCGCCGCGTTATGTGCGCCTCAGAAGCCAAAACGGAACCCAAGGCCAACGCCAAGTCCGCTGGCGTTAAAGCTGCCCAGAAAGTCGGTGGACTGGAGCGAGGCTTCAGCCAAAAATTCAACTATACGCAGGTTGATACCAAAACCAGCGCGATGCTTCCACACGCCTTGTGTCAAGCCAGTTCCCAGACGGAAAGACAGGAACTGGAGAAGGTTCAAATCCCCCTGTACACCCCAGTTGAAATTCGCCTCACCAGAAGCTGTGAGCGCGGTGAAGCCCAGATTCGGCTTGAGGGTAAATTTCA
>JAITFA010000065.1 GCA_031281685.1 Treponema sp.
GAGCGCTTTATACGGAGTTATCTATGCGAGAACTTTCAGCCGCTTTCTCAAAAACACCGGTGTCTGACTTGCCTTTGACCTCCTTGCGAGAGCTGTATAGAGGCGGACAGATTAGCCGAAAAGACTTCGAGGAACGCATCTTCCGCTTCCTCCTCGACAACCAGCAGCGTTTCCACCTCTTCAACCATGACCGGGAGGCGTTCACCGATTATCTGTGCTGGCTCTACCCGCGCCTGCGCCGCGCCATCGACGCTTATCAGGAAGCCGGAGCCTCTTTCGACGCCTATATAGGCTCCGTCGTGCGATGGTCCTCCAAAGAGTACCGCTCGCGGGCGGCAGAGCGTCTCGTTACCGAGCGCGCCTGCTGGGAAACCCGCGCCGCGGAAGAGTCCGCCACGGGCGAGCGCGCGCCCGCGTATCTGGCGGACGAATCTTTTAAGCCCGTGAAAAACCCCCGGCAGGTACTCGTTCTCTTGCTGAAGTCATACTTTTTTGTGTCGGACGACTTTATCGACCGCGTGGCTCCGGCTATAGGCGTCGGTCCTGATGAGCTGACGCGCATGATTGACCGGCTCCATAAACTGCGCGACAGACGCGAGGAGAAGATTCGCGTTCTTCAGGAAAAGCTGAACTGCCAGTATTACCGCTGCGCGGTTTACCAGAGGCAGCTTGAGTCCTTGCCTGAAACAAGCGCGAGGCGAGAAACGGCGCGTATCCGGCTGGAGCGCGCGCGGGCGCGGTATAGCGCCGTAAAGAAGCGGCTTGCCGCCGTCAGGCGCGAGGCCAGCAACAGTCAGGTTGCCAGGGTACTGGGCGTTCCGAAAGGCACGGTTGATTCCACCCTCTACGCCGTAAAACACAGAGCCGCACATAGCGTCCGCAAGTCCCGCGAGTAGGCAGAGCCGCGCCGCGGGGCTGGAGCGTCGAACCTCGCGTACCGTCGGCGCTTAGTTTTCCGCGGCGTTTTTTGACCCGGCAGGCGTGAAAGCTAAGGCGGTCCGATACCGGCGTTCAGGTTGGCGTGGTTATGGCGGCGGATCCGGCTAAAAGGCGTGGTGAGCGAGGCTTGCGCGTGGCGGTGAAGCTGGTACAATGAAGCGCAAAAAGGGGGCGTAGGTGTTAAAAGTTGTTGTCTATCTGAAGCCGTTTTTGTTTAGCTTTGTGCCAGCGATTGGGTTTTTGTTTGTGCAGGCGTTCTGTGATCTTACCCTGCCGAAGTACATGGCCTCGATTGTGAACGAGGGAATTCAGGAGGGACGACACGATTATATTCTCTCCACCGGCCTTATGATGCTGGGAGTTGCGCTTGTGGGCGGTCTAGCCACGGTAGTGGTGAGTCTGCTCTCTTCGCGGGTGGGAGCGGGCTTTGCGCGGGATTTGCGGAAAGCGGTGTTTGAGAAGATCGAGCGCTTCTCCAGTGTTGAGTTTGACCGCTTCTCCACAGCCTCGCTTATCACTCGCTGTACCAACGATGTTACCCAGATACAGATGTTACTTATGATGGGTATACGGATGATCTGTTATGCGCCGATTATGGCAATTGGCAGTATTGTGATGACGCTCAGGCTGGCGCTTTCATTGACATGGATCATCGGGCTTGCCTGCGGCGTGCTTATCGTCATGATCGCCGTGATCGTGGCTATTGCCATGCCGAAGTTCACGAGTATTCAGAAGCTCATTGACCGGATCAATCTGGTTTCCCGCGAGGGACTCTCCGGCCTCATGGTGATTCGAGCCTTTGGCACTCAGGCGCATGAGCGGAAGCGTTTTGAAAAGGCAAATGACGAACTTACCAGTACCCAGCTTTTCATTAACCGCGTGATGGTTTTTCTCTGGCCAGCCATGACGCTCATCATGAACGGAGTTACCCTGCTGATTATCTGGATTGGGGCGCGGGAGATTGCGGCTTCGAACATGCAGGTCGGCGACATGATGGCGTTCATGCAGTACGCCATGCACATCCTCATGTCCTTCCTTATGATATCCATGATGTTTGTCTGGGTTCCCCGCGCTCTGGTATCCGCCAAACGTATCAACGAGGTGCTGGCTACGGAAAACTCTATTGTTGATCCGGCGCGACCGCAGGCTTTTGAGGCGGTGAGGGGTTTGCTTGAATTCAGGCATGTGCGCTTTCGTTATAAGAATGCTGAGGAAGACGCGCTTTCGGATATCAGTTTCAGTGTGAAGCCCGGGGAAACTACCGCGATCATCGGCTCAACCGGTTCAGGCAAAACCACGCTCGTGAACCTTATCCTGCGTTTCTATGAGGTAAGCAGCGGTCAGGTGCTGGTTGACGGACGGGACGTGCGGGATGTTGCCCAAAGCGATCTGCGAGCGCGGATCGGCTATGTTCCCCAGAAGGCGGTCCTGCTTTCAGGCACCATTGACTCCAACCTCCGCTATGGCAAGAAAGAAGCGGCTGAGGCGGAGCTTGAGTTCGCCGCGCAGATCGCCCAGGCGACTGAGTTCATCAGCGCGAACAGCGAGCGCTTTAACGCGGAAATCGCCCAGGGCGGCGGCAATATTTCCGGTGGCCAGCGTCAGCGCCTATCCATTGCCCGCGCTTTGGTTAAACAGCCAGAGTTCCTCATCTTTGACGACAGTTTTTCAGCCTTGGACTTCAAGACTGATTCGCTGCTGCGGACGGCGCTGCGTGAACACGCGCGTGGAACCACGCTTATCATTGTGGCGCAGCGGGTTAATACGATTATGAACGCGGAGCAGATCATCGTGCTGGACAATGGCCGGATTGTGGGGCGTGGAACTCATCGGGAACTTTTGAACACCTGTCCTGAGTACCACGAGATTGCCTCATCGCAGTTATCAGAGGAGGAGCTAGGATGAGCGACGCACAGCGGCGAAATAACCCGCGCAGGGGAATGGGTCCGGGCGGCGGGCCTTTTGGTGGCATGATGCCCGGTGAAAAGGCAAAGAACTTCAAAGGCTCAATGCTGGCGCTTATCAAGTATCTGGGCGGGTATCGCTGGTCTATACTTATAGTAAGCGTTCTGGCGATCATTTCCACAATTTTTACGATACTTGGTCCAAAGATACTGGGGCAGGCTACAGACGAGCTTTTCTCCGGCGTTATGCGGCAGATTAGGGGCGAGGGAGGCGTGAACTTCACGCGAATCGGCCAAATACTCGTGTTTCTGGCTGGCCTTTACCTTGCCGGCATTGTGTTTTCATACCTACAGGGCTTTGTGATGGCTGGCATCACCGCGCAAATCAGCCGCCGCCTGCGAAACGAAATCAGCGCGAAAACTCACCGCTTGCCCCTGAGCTTCTACGACAAAACCACGCACGGGGACATACTCTCCCGCATCACGAATGACGTTGACACCCTCAGCCAGACCCTGAACCAGAGCCTTTCGCAGATCATCACCTCGCTCACCTCGCTGGTAGGCATAATCATCATGATGTTCTCCATCAGTTGGCAGCTTACGCTGGGGGCTTTACTCGTGATTCCGATTTCCATGATCGCGGTAACGTTTTTGGTTAAAAAGACTCAGAAGCACTTTGTGAATCAGCAGAAGTTTTTGGGAAGCGTGAACGGCCATGTGGAAGAAATGTTCGGGAGCCATGTTGTGGTTAAGGCGTTTAACGGCGAGGCGGATTCAGTGAAAACCTTTGACGAGTACAACAACGCGCTCTACAACTCGGCGTGGAAAGCCAACTTTCTTTCCGGCCTTATGATGCCCATAACCGGCTTCATCGGGAACATCGCCTATGTAGCGATCTGCGTTGTTGGCGGTTACTTCACGGTCAGCGGCCTTATGACCGTCGGCGACATACAGGCGTTTATCCAGTACGTCCGCAGTTTCATGCAGCCCATCACCCAGATTGCGAACATCTCAAATGTATTACAGCAAACCGCCGCCGCTGCCGAGCGGGTCTTTGAGTTCCTCAATGAGCCGGAAGAGGCGGCGGAAACCGCGGTAACGCGCCTCACGCCCGATATCCGCGCCAAACGGACTGTTACCTTTGATCGCGTTTCCTTTGGCTACTCAGACGACAAGATCGTTATCCACGACTTCACCGCCACGATCAGGGCGGGTCAGAAAATAGCTATTGTCGGTCCTACCGGCGCGGGCAAGACCACCATTGTAAAACTGCTCATGCGTTTTTATGAAGTACAAAGCGGCGCGATTATTCTTGACGGCCATAATATCCGCGACTTCAGCCGTGACGACCTGCGCTCAATATTCGGCATGGTTTTGCAGGATACTTGGCTTTTCAGCGGCACGATTGCCGACAACATTCGCTATGGCCGCCTCAACGCCACGGACGACGAGGTAAAGTCCGCAGCCCTTGCCGCGCAGGTGGATCACTTTGTGCGCGCTTTGCCTGATTCGTATAACATGATCCTCAACGAGGAAACCAATAATGTCTCTCAGGGTCAGCGCCAGCTTCTCACCATCGCCCGCGCAATTCTGGCAAATCCTGAAATCCTTATTCTTGACGAAGCCACCAGTAACGTGGACACCCGCACCGAGCTGTTGATTCAGCGGGCCATGGATAACCTGATGAAAGACCGTACCAGCTTTGTTATCGCGCACCGGCTCTCAACCATACGCAACGCCGACCTTATTCTGGTTCTGCGCGACGGCGATATTGTTGAGCAGGGAACCCACTCCGAACTTCTGACAAAGAGCGGCTTTTACGCCAGCCTGTACAACAGTCAGTTTGAGGGACCAAAGGAATGACAGATTTTTATTTTTCTGTTGACATTATATACAAATATAGTAGAATATTTATGCAACCCTGTATGGGGTTGTATGAACCAAATTTTGGAGGAAATGAATATGACACGGAAAATTCTTATGGCGGCCTTGGTTACGGCTGTCACGGCGGGTATGGTGTTTGCTGGCGGCAACCAGCAGAGCGGACAATCATCAGGTGGCGCGGCGGCTCCGGCTACGGGCGGCGCGGCAGCGGCTCCAGCGTCGAAGATCATCGTTACCTTTGCGGGAACCGAAGCGGCCTCTACCGGTCAGAGCAGGATGATGCAGGAAGTGGCGGACAAGCTGAACGCCTCAGGCCGCTTCAATGCCGACGTGCAGATTAACGGCGCTCTGTCGGGAGACACCGACAATCTCGTAACCCAGGCGAAGCTCGGCATCCCTCTTGTGATCCCCTCGGACCCCACCCGTCTGGCAAGCCAGTTTAACCTCTCGGACATCAGCATCCTGATGGCCCCCTACGTCCTCACGGACCCCGCAGCCTTGGATAAGCTCTCCGACACCGCCCTCTTCAAAGAGTGGCAGACCAAGCTCGAAGCCCAGGGCATTACCATTGTAGCGAATATGTACAACGGTTTCCGCAGCTTCTACACCGCTACTCCGGTAAACACGGTGGCTGATCTCAAGGGTCTGAGGATTCGGGGCTTCGGCAACGCCACGGGCAACGCCCTGGCCAAGTACCTGGGTTTCGCCAACATCGGCATCTCTTGGGGTGAAACGCTTCCCGGTATCCAGCAGAAAACTCTGGACGGCTGCGAAGTCCAGGTTGCCACCGCCTACGGTTCGGCTATCTACGAAGTTACCAAGTACATCGCCCTGACCAAGCACTATATGCTCCAGTCCACCTTCGTTTGTTCCACGCGGCTGCTCAACTCCATGCCTGAGGCGGACCGGGCTTTCTTCCTTGCCACTATTAGGGAAGCCGCCCAGAAGTACGGTCAGGTCGTCGCCTCCGAGGAAGACGGCTACTATCAGCAGATGAGGGACCAAGGCGTTACCATCACTGAAGTTGACCTAAAGGAATTCCAGGACGCCATTGCCCCGCTCTACACCAACAACGATCTGGGCTTCACTGCGGGCCTCAAGGACCGCCTGTTCAAGGAACTGGGACTTTAAGGCTAATTTTCACACAAGCCGGGAGAGCCGTTTCTTCCGGCTGTTTTTTTTTGGAGGAAATTGGAGGAAATATGAGAAAATTGTACCATGCCCTTTGCAAGGCTGAAGTTACCATCTGCGGCATTGGCTTCATGTTCTTGGTGTTCTTTGTGTTCATGTCCGCTATCCTGCGGTTCTTCCGGCTTTCCATGTCCTGGAATATCGATCTTGCCCTGTTTCTTTTGGCGTGGACCGCGTTCCTGGGAGCGGACATCGCCTGGCGGAGCGGCCAGCTTGTGGGCGTTGACTTGGTAACCCGCCAGTTTCCTGTAAAGGTGCAAAAGGCAATCACCATAGTGATCTACCTTATTATCCTGGGCGCCTTGGTTATTATCGCTGTTTTCGGTATCAGACTGGCTTGGGCTGAACGGGTACGAACCTATCAGTCTATACCCATACCCTTTTCACTGATGACATTAAGCCTTGTGTTCGCCGCCGTGTCGATGGTTGTTTCGACCATCCTCAAGATAAAGCGCTGCATTATAAACTTTAACAGTAAAGAAACAAAAGGAGGCGCGGCATGACTTTCTTGATTATTTGTTTTGTTCTGTTTTTGGTAATGGGTATGCCCATCGCCTTTGTGATCGGTATCGCGGGCTTCGCGTATTTCGCTTCCGTGGAGTACCTCAACTTCGAGACCGCTACCCAGATGATCATCTCCCAAAGCCAGTCCTTCGCGTTCCTCGCCGTGCCGTTCTTCATCTTCGCGGGAAACCTGATGAACGTGTCGGGCATCACCAGCCGGCTCCTGGACCTGGCGCGGCTCCTGACGCGGCGCATGTACGGCGGCACTGCCCAGATTTCGGTGGTACTCAGCACCCTGATGGGCGGCGTGTCCGGCTCGGCCACTGCTGACGCGGCTATGGAAACCCGGATACTGGCGCCGGAAATGATGCGCCTTGGCTACAACAAGGGCTACATCTGCTCGGTGAACTGCCTCACGGCGCTGATCACCGCCACCATCCCCCCAAGCCTGGGACTTATCATCTTCGGCTTTGTGGGCGAGGTTTCCATAGCGCGGCTTTTCGCGGCGGGGCTTATCCCCGGCGTCCTTATGATGTGCTTTTTGATGGCAACCACCACCATCACGTCCCGGCTCCACAGGTTCGATCCGCCGCGTCCTGACGCGCCCAAACTTACCCTGAAGGAACTGGGGGACAACCTCAAGGAGTCAATCTGGGCGCTGCTGTTTCCGGTACTCCTCATCGTCGGTATCCGGTTCGGGGTGTTTACCCCATCGGAGTCCGGGGCATTCGCCGTGGCTTACGCCCTGATCATTGGCAAATTCGTCTACAAGGAGCTGACCTGGGAGAATTTCAGGGACGCGCTCATCACCACCCTGAAGGACAACGGCGCCATCATGCTGATCATCGCCATGTCAGGACCTTTCAGCTACGCCATCACCTGGGTAAAGGTGCCGGTTCTCGTAAGCGGCTTCCTCTACGGCCTCACCGAAAACCCCCAGATCATGGTACTCGTCATGCTCGGCTTCCTCTTTATCTCCGGTATGTTCGTGGACAGCAACGTGAACTTCCTGCTTTTAACGCCGATTTTCCTGCCTATAGTAAAAAGTCTGGGCATCGATCCGGTACACTTCGGCGTGCTTATGGCAACGGTGGTTACCTTGGGGGTAATGACCCCGCCGATTGGCTCTGCCCTGTACACGGTCTGCGGTATCATCAACTGTAGGGTGGAGGATTACACCAAGGAGGCGCTCCCCTTCCTGCTTGCGATAATAGTGGAACTGGCGATTCTGACGTTCCTGCCCGGCGTGGTGCTGTGGATACCGAATATGATATTCGGATCGTAGTAAAAAGCGATTATATCAAGCCGCTCGGATGCGCGGGCGGCGTTTTTCAAACACAAATTTTATTAGGAGAATTTTATGAGTGAAATACTTGACATTGAAACAAAGAAAAGTCTGATTGCGGCGAACTGGCGGCTTGAGGACATCGACGAGGTTCCGTTTTTCATCGAGGTCGGCCCTTTCCACGGGGCAACGCAGGACTATTTCTCCGACGATGACGCGGAAATACGATGGGCAGAGGACTTTAGCGCGAAACGGGAAGGCGTTTACGATTACGGTTTCCCCAACATCAAGCCGAACAAGGGTATCGGCATTGTGGCCGCCGCGTTTGGCTGCGAGTATAGGGTAAACAACGAGGCTGATCCCTGGATTACGGCGCTTATCAACGAGGATAACGCCGCCGACGTTTACAAACTTGAACTGCCCGATCCAGTGAATAACCCCGTGTATCAGGACGCATGGAAGCGCCTTGAATACATTCAGAGCCATTCAGCCATACCCCTGCGGGTGGTAAACGTGCCTTCGCCGCTGGTAACCGCTTCCCTCATCTGGGATTACACCTCCTTTATCGAATCAACCCTGGAATCCCCCGATGAGGTACATGCCCTTCTGGAAAAGGTAACAGAGGCGACGATCCAGTACGTCAAAGAGCAACTCAAGCGGATTACGAACTTCTACAGCATCAGCCATGAGGCGTGGCATATTCCCCGCGAAGTCGGCATACGGATAAGCGATGACACCGCTGCCCTGCTTTCACCCGACCTTTACCGGGAATTCGGCGTAAAGTACAACAGCAAAATCTCTGAGGCAATAGGCGGAATCGTGGTTCACTCCTGCGGAGACGTGCAGAACGTGGCCGCAGCC
Organism: Treponema sp.; assembly: GCA_031281685.1. Lineage (GTDB taxonomy): Bacteria > Spirochaetota > Spirochaetia > Treponematales > Breznakiellaceae > JAIRMT01. Next base: position 8,569 of record JAITFA010000065.1, read on the forward strand.
ATGATGGAAACGACCGGTCTGCGCGGCGTGGATTTTACCATTCCTCAGGTTTCTCATTGGGAGAAGATTCGGGACGCTGTGGCGGGAAAAACGGTTCTCTGCGTGCGCCACAATTACTGGGATCACGACCTTAACGCCAAAGTTGATCTGGCGGAATACTCGAAAAAGCTGCTTGACTTTTTCGGCAGGAAAGGGCTTTTTATCCAGACTTCGACCCCTACACAGGAAGAAGCCATAGCCCTTGGGGAAAAGCTGCACAAGATACTGTCAAAATAGGGCGCATCCGGCGCGCACGCTGGATTGGGCTGCAGGATTATTCATGCGCCGCTAAATAGCGGCACGGCATTGTCCGTTCCAGCTCCCAAGCCTCCCATCGGCGGGCTTGGGAGCTTTCAAATTCCAGAGCCTGAGCTTAGAACGGAACAATTTGAGTTCCGAACCAGCTCACCGGAGTTCGGAACTCCTTAATCGGAGTTCTAAACATCAAAGCCGGAGTTCAGAACATCAAAGCCGGAGTTCAGAACTCCTTAATCGGAGTTCTAAACATCAAAGCCGGAGTTCAGAACTCCTTAATCGGAGTTCTAAACATCAAAGCCGGA
>JAITFA010000098.1 GCA_031281685.1 Treponema sp.
GGCGTGGGTGTCTGGCACCCGGAAGCCCTCGGTTAAGACACCCACGTCTCTGGTACCCACGAATGTCTGGCACTTAGCCGCGTGGCGTGGGTGACTGGCACCAAGGTCTGACACCCAGAAGTCTTCGGTTAAAACACCCCCGTCTCTGGCACCTTAAGGCGGTGTCTGGCACTTTAGCCACATGGCGTGGGTGTCTGATACCAACGTCTGACACCCGGAACCGCTGGGTTAAGACACAAGGTCTCTGGCACCAGCGTCTGGTACCCAGAAGCCCTCGGTTTACATCACGTCTCTGACACCCGGAACCTTGCGTTTGGAGCGGACATAGAGCAGATACGTTTAACACCGCACACTTGACCATAAACTAGACAAGATAAAGTCGCTTTCCGCTACAGATAGGTCTACAATAAGATGAATCAAACCAACAGGAGGTTAGCTATGGAAAGATTCAGTAAGATACAAAAAGAAGGGTATTGCCTTTACGCAAACAGCGGCGGCCCGATTATCGGCGCGGGACCGGCAATGGAGGAACATATCCTTGTAGTAGACGGATTCGCCTTCAAAGACTTGAACCGCAACGACAAGCTCGATCCTTATGAGGACTGGCGCTTGCCCCTTGAGGATCGCGTCGCTGATCTCGCGGCGCGTATGAGCATTGACGAGATCGCGGGGCTTATGCTTTACAGCGCGCATCAGGCAATCGCCAAGAATAATCCGCTGGCAGCAATGATGTACACCGGACAGGATCAGAAAGATACCCGTGAACATATCTGGGACCTTACTGAGGCGCAGAAGAAGTTTTTAACAGAAGATAATCTGCGTCATGTTCTCGTGGCGATGATCGACGACGCGCCCTCAGCGGCGCGGTGGAACAATCAGGCGCAGGCGTTGGCCGAATCCCTGGGCTTAGGCATCCCTATCAACATCAGTTCCGATCCACGGCATACGCCAGTGGCAACCGCTGAGTTCGACATGGGTTCCGGCGGGGACATTTCAGTATGGCCCGATACGCTTGGACTAGCCGCCACATTTGATCCAGCGCTGGTCAGGCGCTTCGGCGAAGTCGCGTCCAGAGAATACCGCGCTATGGGTATCACCACCGCGCTGAGTCCGCAGATAGACCTAGCCACTGAGCCGCGCTGGTGGCGCTTTGCCGGAACCTTTGGCGAAGGCGTCAAACTCAGCGAGGACCTAGCCCGCGCTTACTGCGACGGGTTCCAGACCAGCGAAGGCGAGCGTGAGATTGACGGCTCAGGCTGGGGCTATGACAGCGTAAACGCCATGGCCAAGCACTGGCCCGGGGGCGGTACTGGCGAAGCCGGACGCGACGCCCACTTCGGCTACGGTAAGTACGCGGTCTATCCGGGTAAGGGTTTTGAGGAACATCTAAAGCCGTTTATCAACGGGGCTTTCAAACTGGAAGGCAAGACCAACAAAGCCGCGGCAATCATGCCCTATTACACGGTTTCCTGGGGCATTGATCAGAAATACGGCGAGAACGTCGGTAACTCTTACAGCAAGTACATGATTACCGACCTTCTGCGGGAGAAGTACGGCTACGACGGCGTGGTTTGCACCGACTGGCTTATTACCGCTGATCCCGGACCTATCGACGTGTTCCTTAGCGGCAAGTGCTGGGGTGTAGAGAACCTTTTTGTAGCTGAACGACATTACAAGGTACTCATGGCTGGCGTTGACCAGTTCGGTGGTAACAACGAAAAAGCGCCGGTACTGGAAGCCTACGCTATGGGTGTCAGAGACCACGGCGAGGAGTTCATGCAAAACCGTTTCCGCGCATCAGCCAAACGCCTGCTGCGGAACATCTTCCGCACGGGCCTCTTCGAGAACCCGTACCTTGACGCACAGGAATCCAGAGCCATCGCCGGCAATGCCGACTTCGTGAAGACTGGCTACGACGCCCAACTGAAAAGCGTTGTGCTGCTCAAGAACGCGAACAAGGTACTGCCGCTGACCCCTGGCACAAACGTTTATATCCCCAAGCGGCATATAAACGCGGGAACCAACTTCCTAGGCTTCCCCATGCCAGCGAGGGATATAGACCCCATCGACCATAGAATCGTGAACGAATACTTCCACGTGGTAGACGATCCGGCGCAGGCGGACTGCGCGTTCTGTTTCATCGCCAGTCCCAATGGCACGGCTTATAGCAAAGACGCTGGCTATCTCCCCCTGAGTCTGCAATACCGGCCATACACAGCGCAAAACGCCCGCGCAAGAAACATCGCCGGAACCGACGACCGCTCCTATCAAGGCAAAACCGGAACCGTCAGCAACGAGTCTGACCTTGACATGGTGCTGGATACAAAGAAAAAGATGGGGCAAAAGCCTGTGATCGTCTTTGTTCAAACGAGGAACCCCTTTGTCGCGGCTGAGTTTGAAAAGAGCGCCGGCGCTATTCTCCTCAACTTCGCGGTAGAAGGCCGCGCCCTGATGGACCTAGCCGCCGGTAAAGCCGAGCCTTCGGCGCTTCTGCCTTTCCAGATGCCCCGCGACATGGAAACCGTGGAAACCCAGTCCGAGGACATCGCCAGAGACCTGATCCCCTATACCGACGCTGCTGGCAACATCTGGGACTTCGCCTTTGGCTTGAACTGGCAAGGCGTAATCAACGACGAGCGGGTAACAAAGTACCGCTAGCGCAGCGTAAACAGAGCAAGAGGATGACTCCGGCGCGAGAACCGGGTCTATCGTGAGGAATGGATGGGAAGAGTCCGCGAATAGGCGAATGGCCACGAATAGGTACGATGGCTGTCTAGCCCATTCGTGGGCTATTCTATAGAAGAGTAGGAGGTAGAACTATGAAAGTAGGCATTCAGCTTTTTTCATTGCGTAATCACATGGCGGAGAACCCTATCGCCGCCATACAGACGGTGGTAAAGGAAGGGTATCGGTTCCTTGAGGCGGCTAATCATAACGCGACTCAGGACAGCGGCGTGGGCTTTGGGGTTGGGGCTAGGGAAATAAAAAAGGTTCTGAGCGATACCGGGGCCGCGATGATAAGCGCCCATATTTCCCCGCTAAACGATGATACCATCGGTCCTGTGCTAGAGTACCATCAGGAACTGGGTACCACATATCTGGTAGTGCCGGCGTATTTTTATGACAGCCGTGAGGATGCCTTAAAAAAGGCGGAACTGCTGAATAAGCTGGGGCAAGCCTGCGCCCAAGCCAATATGAGCTTGGTTTATCACAACCATTTCCATGAGTTTCAGCTTTTCGCGGGGCAGACCGTATTCAGTATCTTGATGGAAAACACCGATCCCGCGCTGGTGGGGATTGAGCTTGATACCTATTGGGCTATGCGGGGCGGCAATGATCCGGTGGCCTTGCTGCGGCAATACGGTGAACGGGTGCGGCTGATCCATCAGAAAGACTATCCCGCGGCATACAAGGACAAGATCAATCTGATCGATGTGGTTAATGAGAAGGGCTTGCGTGTGGACATGAGCTACATGATGGGGATCATGGACCCTAAGACCTTCACAGAAGTCGGCACGGGCATCATGAATATCCAGGATAGTATCACCGTGGGGAATGAGGTCTGCAAAACGGATTATATCATTCTGGAGCAGGACTTCAGTTCACGGGATGAGCTGGAAAGCATCCGTATCAGCATGGACAGCTTCAAAAGATTCACCGGTATCCAGTGGTAGCGGTTATGACGGATGCTTTGTGAAGGGTATAAACATCCACGCTTAACCAGCTTACGATCAACCTGACTTCGCGCCTTTCCTAAACAGGAAAGGCGCTTTCCTCCCCACCCTGCTAGGTGTGTCTGCTCCACACTGCTAGGTGTGTCTGCTCCACCCTGCTAGGTGTGTCTGCTCCACCCTGCTAGGTGTGTCTGCTCCACCCTGCTAGG
>JAITFA010000084.1 GCA_031281685.1 Treponema sp.
TCAATCGAACTGGTGGCCTCGTCCAGGATAACTATCGCGGGGTTATGGGCAATGACGCGGGCAAAACTGATAAGCTGACGCTGACCAGAAGAGATGTTGGTCGCGCCTTCGGAAAGAAGGGCTTGATAGCCACCGGGAAGCGCCGAGATGAACTCATGGGCGTGAACAGCTTTGGCTGCCGCCTCAACCTCCGCGTCAGTGAGCGGAAGTCCCAGCCTGATGTTGTCGGCAACCGAGCCGGAAAAGAGGAACACGTCCTGCAACACGGGTAGCACGGAACGGCGCAGTTCGTCCAACGGGATGTCTTTAATAGGAACACCGTCCAGCCGAATCTGACCGCCGTCAATGTCCCAGAGTCGCGCCAGCACATTGGTAATCGTGGTTTTTCCCGCGCCTGTATAGCCGACTATCGCGGCCATTTCGCCCGGGTTCACCGTGAAGCTGAGACCCTTGAGAATCGCTTCCCCCTGTTTATACGAGAAGCGCACATTGTCAAACTCAATATGCCCACGCACCAGTCCCTCAATCGAATGGCGACCTTCGTTACTGATGTATTCGTTGGTGTCGAGCAGTTTGAACACACGCTCGCCTCCGGCCATAGCTGATTGCAGGAGCGTGTACTTTTCCGCGATGTCCATAACCGGATTGAAGAACATACCGGCAAGGGAAATGAAGGCGATAAGCACACCCAGGGATAGGGATAGGGAAAGCACAAAATTGCTCCCTACAATAATGATGGCGGCAGTGGTAAGCGTGCCAAACCATTCAACAAGGGGACGGAACGTGGCGAATACATACATTTCACCCAAGTTCGCGTGGAGTAGTTCATTGTTACGCTCGCTGAATTCAGCGCCGCTCTGCTTTTCCCCGCCAAAAAGCTGAACCACCTGCGCGCCTGACAGCCGCTCTGAAAGGTAAGAGTTAACCCGCGAAGACGCGGTGCGCTGGCGTCTGAACGCATCCCGCGCCTTGAAACGGCTGTACGCGGTTATTGCCAGTACCGGCGGCATGGTGAGTAGTACCACAAGTGCCATTTTTGGCGAAAGCAGAAACAGGGTAATGAGTACCCCGATCATGATCGACAGGTCTTTAAGAAAGGCAACAAGTACCGAGGAGAAGAACTCGTTAATCGTGCCGACATCGCTGGTGAGCCGCGTTACAATACGGCCTACCGGATGCCGGGAGAGAAAGGCGGTTGACTGGAGCGCGGTTTTCCGAAACAGCGCAAGGCGGATGTCTTTCATAACCCGCTGACCAATGAGGTTGCTTGTCCATGTCTGGATAAACGTAAACACAAAGACACACACCAGGATCATAAAGAGCAACAGCACGATACGCTTGATGAGGGCAATGTCGCGGGCGCGTATGACCGCGATCTCTGACACCTTCAGGCTGTACAAGTCCGCGCTGCTAATGGCCGCGACCAAAACGCCGTTGTGTTCGTCGCTGATAAAGCGGTCTGGGTACAGCGCGATAAGGTCTGCGGCGGTGTCAGACACCGTGAAGACGTAACGCTGGGTCTCATCAAGGATACGCGCATCCTTTAGCTCGGTCTCAACGCGGGTTGAAAGCCGCGTGTCCTGGTTCTGTGGCACAAAGCGGTATATGCCGATGGAACGCAGGTTGTCCCGCGCAAACAATGTTTGAAGAGTATCGCGTGTCTCCTCTGAAAGCGTATCCCATGAGCGCTGTACATGGTCGTAGTTTATAGAAAGAAATCGCGGGATGATGGCGTCGTCAACGATACGCTGTTGGATAACCGGAATTGCCAGTTCGCCAATCGTGGAAATCGCCAGAGCGATGAGCGCAAGCGCAACCAGGGCGCGGTACGGTTTTATGTACGAAAGCATACGCAGGGCAATGTCCCTGTCGTAGCCCTTAACGACTTCCTCGGTTTCAAAATAATCCGCCATTTATGCCTCCTGAGCCAACTGCTGCAAAGCCGCAAGTTTCGCGTAGAACCCGCCTTGCTCTATCAGCACAGACGGCGCGCCGTACTCGGCCACGCGCCCCGCATCCAGCACCAGCACAGCGTCAGCGTTACGAAGCGTTGACACCCGATGGGAAATGATGATCGTGGTTTTTCCGCGCCGTTCCTCAATGAGCGCGTTCAGTATACGGCGCTCGGTTTCCGCGTCCACGGCGGAAAGGCTGTCGTCGAGAATGAGGATTTCAGGATCGCGGATTAAGGCGCGGGAGATTGCCACGCGCTGCTTCTGGCCCCCTGAAAGGGTGAGTCCGCGCTCCCCGATGATCGTGTCCCAGCCGTTAGCGAATTCACCCAAGTCGCGGTCAATCGCCGAAAGCGCGGCGGCTTTTCTCAGAGTCGCCTCATTGCTGACGGTTCCGTAAGCAATGTTGCCCTTAATGGAATCAGAAAAGAGGTAGCTGTCCTGCGGGGTAACGCCGAAGAGCCGGCGCAGTTCGCGCAGGTCCCAGTCCTGAACGCTCTGCCCGTTTACCAGCACCGTACCAGCGGGTGGGTCAACGGTGCGCGTGAAGGTTTTGATCAGCGTGGACTTACCCGAACCAGTGCGCCCTAGTATGCCGAGCATGGAACCACGCGGGATCGAGAGGCTCACATCATCCAGCACGGGCTTGCCCTCGGTGTACGCAAACGAGAGCCGGCGGATTTCCACGGCGTTGGCGGCCTCTTGCGCCGGGGTCTTGGGCATAGCTGGCGACACAATTGAAGGTTTGGTATTCATCACCTCGTTGACGCGGGCAAGGCTTGCCGCGCCGCGCTGGATCATGTTTACCACAAAGCCCGCGCCCATGAGCGGCCAAATCAGCATCTGGAAGTAACTGAACATGGCCATGAGATCGCCGGGACTCATGTAACCCTCAACCACGCGGATACCGCCCACGAGTAAAAGAATGATGGAGGTGAGGCCGGATAAGAACGTAACCAGCGGGAAGAAAAGACCGAAGAGTTTGACCAGCGCCATGTTCGCGTCAAGGTAATCATCATTGGTGTCGGCGAATTTCTTGATAAACCACCATTCTTTAACAAAGGATTTGACGACACGGATACCAGCGAAGGTTTCCTGCACTGTGTCGCTCATGGCTGAATAGGTTTGCTGCGCCCGCATGAACTTCTTGCCGACTACGCTCCCGAAGAAGAGTATGATGAGCGTGATGAGGGGAAGAGGAAGGAGGGCGAAGGCGGCAGTCCGCGCATCCTGCATAAAGATTATGATGAGAATCGCGGCGGTCATAACCGTGCCGTCGAGGAGCGCCACCAGACCCATGCCGATGGATTCCCGTACCGCGTTAAGGTCATTGGTTGCCCGCGCCATGAGGTCGCCGATTTTGTTCTTCTGGTAGTAATCGTAGGACAGGGAAAGCAGATGTTCAAACAGTTTCTGGCGCAGTTCGGTTTCGATACGCCGGGAAGAGCCGTGGATAAAATAGCGCCAGAGGAAACGCCCAAAGCAGACTATGGTCATTACGCCGATCATGCCCAGCCCCAGCGTGGTGATGTCGCGCATGGCGAAACTGCCGCTTGAAACGAGGTCGATAGCCCGCCGCGTGAACTGGGGTATGGCAATCGAAGCCCCATCCACGCTTACCAGACAGATGAAACCCAGAATATACCGCGTCCGGTAACGGGCAAGGTATGGGAGCAGGGTTTTGAATTCCTTAATCGAAATTTTGTTTTCTTCCATAGCGCAATACGTTAAATATAATAAACTTGGGTCTGTTGGAGCATAACATACTGTCCGCTGGGGTCTAAGGCTTCACCCCAACGGGGTCTAAGACTCCACCCCAACGGGGTCTAGGCTTCACCCCAACGGGGTCTAAGACTCCACCCCAACGGGGTCTAGGCTTCACCCCAACGGGGTCTAGGCTTCACCCCAACGGGGTCTATGCTTCACCCCAACGTAATCGTTCCCAACGCGGGGTTTTACGTTTTCTTTAAACTTTCCTCAAATCTTGAAGACCAGTTGTCGCTCTTTTTTCTCAATATCTCGGATTCAGCCGCTTCTCCCAGCAGGAGGTGCAGACGACGGAGCGCGTTCAAGAAGTTGATGGCGATCCTTAAATCATCAGGCTGATTCGTGGCGACCTCATAGCGGAGGTGATACCGGTCAGAAGCCTTCAGAAGCATTTGTTTAGCAAGGAGTACATGTTTAGTCGTCGATTCATACCACGGGGAATAGAAATCCGTGT
>JAITFA010000205.1 GCA_031281685.1 Treponema sp.
CCGCCTGCCTACGCACGCACGTCTGACACCGCTTGCCTGCGCACGCGCACGGGTCTGCGATACCCGCGCCCACACGTCTGGCACCACCTGCCTGCACACGCACGGTCTCTGACACCACTTGCCTGCACCCGAGCACGGGTCTCTGGCACCGCTTGCCCGCGCACACACATTGACACCCACGCACGGGTGTCAATGGCACCGCGTGGCGCATTCTTATATTGACCTTTGTCTCTGGCACGGGCTATACTGAATCCATGATTGGAATCATTGGAGCTATGGAAGATGAGATTATCATGCTTCGCGGGGCAATGACTAAGACGCGGCTTGAGAGTGTGGGTTGTTTTAACTTCTCTGTTGGTGAACTTGAGGGAAAGCCGGTGGTTCTTCTGCGTTGCGGTATCGGCAAGGTGAACGCGGCGGTGGGTTGCGCCTTGTTACTGAACCGGTATCAAACGGACTTGGTGATCAACACTGGTTCAGCTGGCGGCATTGACAGTAGTCTGACCTTCGGGGACGCTATCATTTCTGATGGGCTTGTGTATTACGATGTGGACGTTACCGCGTTTAACTATGCCCCGGGGCAGTTACCTGGGTTGCCGGCGGTTTTCTCGATCCCGTCCGCCCTTATCGCTAAGGCGGAACATGCTGTGGACACGCTCAAGCAAGAACAGGCGCTTCCCGCGACGTTTAGCCATATACGAGGGCTTATCGGATCAGGTGATACCTTCATGCATGAGCCGGAGCGTATCGCGGCTGTGAAATCCCTGTTCCCGGACATCAAGGCGGTCGAGATGGAAGGCGCGGCCATTGCCCACGCTTGCTACCTGTTCAGGACGCCGGCGCTCATCATCCGTGCGCTCTCAGATATTGCCGGTGTTGAGTCGCCGATTACCTCCAGCGAGTTTCTGCCTCTGGCGGCAAAACGCTCAGCGGAGATTGTGCGCCGTTTTGTTCGTGATTACTAGCGCGTCTCACCCTTGGGCGATGAACCAACTAACCAACAAAGGAGTTTTTTATGGAAAAAATTGCCAGCTTTCAAGTGGACCACCTGCGCTTGAAGCCCGGAATCTATGTATCCCGTCAGGACAAGTTCGGGGATACCGTGCTTACCACCTTTGACCTGCGCTTCAAAGAGCCGAACAAGGAGCCGGTCATTGATGTACCCGCGCTCCACACGCTTGAACACCTCGGTGCGACCTTCATGCGTTCCCACAAGGACTGGGCAGACCGCGTTGTGTACTTCGGGCCTATGGGTTGCCGCACAGGTTTCTACCTTATACTGGAAGGGCAACTGTCTTCGAGTGATGTGCTTCCCCTTATCCGTGAAATGGCCTGCTGGATCATCGCGTTTGAGGGCGCGATTCCGGGCGCGGCTCCTGAAGAGTGCGGTAACTGGAAGGACCAGAACCTCGACATGGCCAAGTGGGAAACAAAGCGCTACGCCGCGATACTCAAGGATCCGTCCCCAGAAAACCTGAACTATCCGGCGTAACTCTGACAGTGCACTTAAAAAGACTGAGCGACATCTACGCCGCTCAGTCTGCCATTCTGCCGATAGCTGAAAAAAGAGTGATTGGAGAAGATGAGGTGATCCAGAAAGCCCAAGCCCAGAATCTCTGCGGCTGCCCGGAGGCGTTCCGTTACTTCGTCATCTTCACGCGAGGGGGAGAGCTGGCCGGAAGGGTGGTTATGCGCCACAACAACGGCGCTTGACCGGTCGAGAATAGGGTCGGCGAACACTTCGCGGGGATGCACAATGGTTTTATTCACCAGCCCAATCGTTACGATGCGTACCGCCAGAACTTCGTGAGCACCGTTCAGGGAGACACAGATGAAACACTCCTGCTGGCGGTCTGCGTGGTGGCGGATAAGCGTATAAATGTCTTCCGGCTGAGTAACACGTGTACCCGCCACGCACCAGCGCCGTCTGCTGAATTCCAGCATAGCGATAATAGAACAGGCCTTTGTTTCCCCAATTCCAGCCAGAAGCGCAAGTTCCTTCACCGTGGGTATCCCGTTTTCCTTATCAAGGCGTTCAAGGAGTTTTTGGGCGAGTATGTTGACATTCTTGCCTTTGCTCCCCATGTTGAGCGGTATGGCCAGCAGTTCCCGATCTGAAAGCGCGGTTGGCCCCTTATCAATGAGCTTTTCCTGCGGACGCTCATCAAGGGGAAGCAAACGAGGGTTTTTACTCTGCCGAGACGCGCTACTCGCAACTTCCCGGATTTCACAAGAAAGATAATCATTCATACTGCTAATACGGCACGGGGGTAGGCGTTTGCTTTGCTCTCACCTGCTAAATAAGCTGAGGCCGCGTTTACCAAAACGTAACAGTTTGCCGGTGTTACGCTTGTTTCCCTCCTCAATACTCTTGAAGATAAAAGCCGCGAAAGCCGCCTCGTCGCAGGTTTCCGGCCCGGAGAAGCCTATAATCTGAAAGCTTTCACCTATAGCCGAGTCAAGCATAGCCTGACTAAAGGCTCTGAACGAAGCGGCAATCGTAAGTCCCACAAAGTCAGGGCGGTTTTCTTTCGTATCAAACAGGAGACCGTGTTTGGCGTCAAACTCCGAGAGGACGAATGCCAGATTACCAGCCTTTTTCGCCTTGAAGACCGAGACTAGTTCCTTTACCAGAAAGAACCAGCCCTTAATATGATCGTTGACCAGTATCTCGACATCAGCCGCAGCAAGCTCGCTTGGGGACTTGTACACTGAGGGCGGCGCACATATCAGAATAGCATCATCAATCCGCTCCAGCCGGTTTTCGGTAGCTAGGAGTAAGGTACGGGCAGAAACCGGGCTTCCCGGATTCCAGTTAAGCGAGATTTGCGCGTTCCCCGCCGGCTGGGTAATCATCCGCGTATCTCCCGTAGCCGGCTGAAGGCGATTGGGAATAAACGCCGTCGCAAAGTGTTCAACTCGCTTGCCTGCTTCAGCCGCGACCGCCGAGGATAAAGCCGAGCCATTTCCTGCTATCAAGATACCCCTAGTCATGTATGTAGTGTATACATCAATACCGCTTCACGCAATGGGACTTGCGCTTTCCATTACCAAGCAAACGCCTTTGCTTAATGCAGTCGTGGCAATACATGAGAAACATCGTTTGCTCATTACCATAACAATTTACGGTTCTCGTAAAAATACCGATTCTCTATTATGGAGTTATCTGTACTTTTATATTCTCATTGTTTATAACAACTACCCGCTTAGAATTGCTTATATTGTTAATATGGACGTAAAAGGTGCGAAGAAGCCTGTATGAAGAAACTATTATGGTTAATTGCCGCACTTGCGCGTGTGGCGCTGATATTCAGTATAGTAATATGCAATGAGCTGATCGGAAAAGAGAAAGAAAATCCGGTCAACACGGCAGCGCCGGTGATAGACACGCAGCCGGAGGGCGCGATCTACCTCCAGAACGACAAGGCTTCACCCCTGAGCGTTACGGCAAGTGTAAGCGACGGCGGAACCCTCTCCTACCAGTGGTTCAGCAGTGACCAGGCCGATAACACCGGAGGAACCAGCGTTGGAACAGAAGCCACCTATACACCCTCCACAGAAACAGCCGGGACATACTATTACTACGTTGTTGTTACCAATACGAACAACAGCGCAACCGGGAACAAAACCGCCAAAACGGTAAGCGTATACGCCGAGATAACCGTAAACACCTTGCCGGTGCAGAGAGCCGAGCTACCCCGATATGTTACCGCTGTTAATGTATTGACCTATCCAACAGAACCGGACCCCGCTATTCCTTCTGGTTATACAAACTGGGTAAAGGATGACATGTATGATCCAAACCAGGGTAACATTTTGAATGGAAACGCCGGTGATGACGGAGCAGGGGACTGGGTATATTTTGCCTACAGGACCGAAACAGAAGCGAACAAGCGTGACGCTATCGCTGAAATCGCAATACTGGTAGGGCAGGACGTACCGACCCCCGCAGGCTGGACCAAGATTGATATTGATCTTAACAAGGGACACCCTAACGCCAGTTATCT
>JAITFA010000078.1 GCA_031281685.1 Treponema sp.
GAATGATACACGAGTAACGCGCAATAGTCATGCGTCATTTAGTGTGTGTCTGGCACTAAACCTTAAACCTTGAATGGCTGCTCCTGACAGTGACAGAGATGGTTGTGTGTCTGGCGCCATGTGCTATGTCTCTGACACCTTCCAACATCTCTGACACCTCAAAACAAAGACCAGCGTCCGGTCCGCGTGAACGATTGCCGCGGCGCTTACGGCAACATGTATAAAACGCTGCTGCCTTGCGCCCTTCCACGTTCAGCGCAAGGCGCGAAGCAGGGTGCGAAGTTCAGGATCAGCGGCTGGCGTAGTTACGGCAGGCGCGGCTGACTCTGGCTGGCTCGACTGGAACAGACGCTGTATCGGGTTGCGCGTGTCAGGGTCAGCGGCTGGCGCGGCTGGCTCTGGTACCTGAAGGATAACTTCGTCGCCAGCACTGATACGATCAAAAAAGCCCTTGCGCGTGATGGTTCCTGATGAGACTTCCTCATCAGCGGTGTTAATCACCAGGGTTCCTACCACCTCATCCTGAGCATAAGAAAGACCCAGACCTTCGCTACTGCTACTAACCGCGCCTTTTTTCACCACATCGTAGACTGTTCCTGCTTTAACGCCGTCAAGACGACCCTTGTCAATAAGACCAATTCCGGCGCGGTACTGGAGCAGTTCGGCACGGAAAGGCAGGGCCGCGACAAGCTGATCCACGATGCCCCGCACCGCGTTCCGTAGCCGATCCGAACCAGTGCGGTAGGCTGTGAATGTGGCTGCCGACGCACCGGTTCTGCCCACAAAGAGTTCGCCAGTAACAGCAATGTCCCGCTCATTTTCCGCAACTGAGATAATGATGAAGTAATCAGCGCCGGACTCACGCGCATTTCTAAACGCCTGTGAGTAGGAAGCCGCACGCGGCTCAAGTTCCATAGGACTGATGTTCCGCTCGTGCAAAAGTATGTCCTTTATATAGGAAGAAGCGGTAACACCAGCATCCACATGGTAAAAGCTCGACTGGGATACCAAGGAAAATACCCCCAGCTTCCAGTGCGGCTCAGATACGTCCACTGGGTCTACATCCCAGCGGCGATAAAGCGCCTCGTCAAGTAGGTTATCGTAGGCTTCCACCGCGTCGTTCAGGGAACGGTCACCCAGCCCAAGTCCCTGCATGAAGCGCAGTTCCTCAAGGTAGCGAGCCGGATAACCCTGAATCCGCAGAAGCTCGGCGTATTCACGGCGGTCTGCTGCGTAAGGATTGAGCCGCAGCCCCCTGCGGTACTCAAATAGGGATTGCTCAATAAAGTTGCGGTTCTTGAAATCGCGTGCGCGGTTAAAGTGCCAAGTAGCCCAAGCTACGCGCCGGGAATCTTCAAGGCTGGTGTAGGATATAAGCAATTCCTCAAGTGTTGCCCTGATAAACTCATCATTCGGATCAATGAGTGCGGCAGTTGAGAGAATCGTGATGGCGTCCGCGTTCCGGCCAAGTCTTATGTAGGAAATGCCTTTGAGATACCACGCCCCAATGTCCTCGCGGTTCGCGGCAATGGCTTCGTCAGCAAGGCGACTCGCGTCCTCAAACTGGCCGGAGCGGTAACGGAGGCTGGCAAGCAGGGAACGGGCTGGCGCATACCCAGGCCGGTAATGCAGGGCGCTTTCCGCGTAACGGGTCGCGGTACTCAAACTGCCGGAGCGGGATTCAAGATAGGCCGCGTAGTAGTAAACGCGGTAATCGGTTGGATGCTGGACCATAGCACGTTCAATATAGGTGCGGGCGCTCTCGGTTTCGCCCAAGGAACTCAGAACAAGTGCCAGAGACACAAGAAGCCGACGGTCGTCAGGATAGCGGCGCACCGCCTCCTGATAGCGCGTTATCGCGTCTCCCGCATGGCCGCGGGCGATATCCAGTTCAGAGGCAGCAAATAACGCCTCACGGTTGTACGGCTCACGCGCCAGCACATCGTTAATCACCGACGAGGCGCTGTCGAGCTGTCCAAGTGCAATAAGGGTGAATGCCTCAAGGTTCGTCAGCGCAAGATTACCCCGCGACAGGGAACGCGCCTTCCGTACCCAAGTCAACGCCTCATCAAACTCAGAAAGCTCATAGTAGCACTCGGCAAGAGCGGCGGTTGCCTCAGCGTGGGCGCTGCTAAGACGCAAGCATTCAAGCAGGGATTCCACCGCCGAGTACCAGTCCTCCTCGCTCATAAACACGCGCCCACGCTCGTAGTAGGAACTTGCGCTGATATAAGTTTGGGCATGAACCGGCAAAGTCAGCAGGGAAAAAGCACAGAGTAATAATGCTGTATAAAAAGTTTTCATTGGTCCCTCTCTGGAGTTTCTGATTTTAAGATAAGTTTAACCGTGTTAATCTTATGGCCATCCATATCCTGAATGATAATATCATGTCCCTTGTACACGAGCTTCTCGTCTTTTACCGGAATCTTCCCGAACAGATCAAAAACGAAACCGCCCAGTGTATCAAAATCATCAGCAGGAAGCTCAATGCCAACCGCCTTAGCAAGAGTATCAAGATTTATACGCGCATCGCAAAGAAAGGTTCCCTCGCTTAACTTGAGTATCTCAGGCGTCTCGTTGTCAAACTCGTCCTGAATGTCTCCGATGATCTCTTCCAGTATGTCTTCCATGCAGATAATGCCGGACACGCCGCCGTACTCATCAACCACCACCGCGATATGTACACGCTTATGGCGCAGTTCCTTGAGCAGATCATAGATGCGCTTTGATTCAGGAACAAAAAACGGTTTCCTGATGATCTTTCGCAGGTCGAATTCCGCGTCCTTGAGTAGATAGCTCAGTACATCTTTCACATAGAGAATCCCGATCACGTTATCAATCGTCTCCTCATACACGGGAAAACGGGAATGGCCGCTGTCAGCCATGCAGGTAAGCAGTTCAGTCTTGGACGCATCGACTTCCAGAAACACCGTGTCAATGCGGGGAACCATAATCTCCTTGACTACGGTTTCGGGCAGGTCAAGCACGCCCTGAATCATTGTTTGTTGTTCGGTTTCCAGCGACTGAAATACCTTGCGGCGCAGTTCGCCGTCTTTCTTGAAAATGGACTTTAAGTTCATGGGATCACCCGCTCCCCAGCCAGTTCAGCCACGATAGTCTCCTGAAATTGCAACATCGGCTCGGTTTCCGCGTTACTCGCATGATCAAAACCGCCTAAATGTAGAATACCATGAATCAGAAGCCGGCGTAACTCCTCATCCTCAGAAACCGCAAAATACCGTGCGTTTTCTTTAAGGGTTTCCAGGGATATAAGCAGGTCGCCTGGCAAGAACCGCGTCTCCCCGCCTTCGTCTATGCTTTCCCCAAGCGGGAAGGAAAGGATGTCCGTCGCTTCATCCTTGCCCCGAAACCGTATGTTCAAATCGCGGATACAGGCGTTGTCGCAAAACACAAGCGAAAGGTCCCACTGGTCCCATTTAAGATAAGCAAGCACTTTTTGTATAAAGACTTCAGCATTACTAGTCCATGGAGGAATCTCAATTCCTTCGGCGCTGATTTCAACGCGGTTCATTGCATAGCCTCTTTAAGCACTGACCCCTGCCACTGGTTCTTTGGGCGGCAGTTTGGGGTACTCAATGCGGGAATGGTAGTGGGCGGCAAGCGAGCGAACAAAGGCTTTCTTGATGATTTCAAGGTCACGAAAGGTGAGTTCCGATTCGGCAAGCTGGCCATGCTCAACCTTGCCGGTGATGAGTTCCTGAATGAACTTTTCGATCTTTGCGGCGGTCGGCTTCTCAAGGCTTCGGCACGCGGCCTCTGACACATCGGCCAACATCACGACTGCTGATTCGCGCGAACGCGGGGGACTGCCCGGATAGGAAAAATCTCCCGGGCTTACCTGCGGGTCTTGTTTCAATGCCTCGTTATAGAACCATGTGATCACTGAATTCCCGTGATGTTCGGCAATGATATCAATAACCGCACGGGGAAGTCCCAGTGCGTGTGCCTTTTCCACGCCCAGCTTCACATGACTGCGAATCACGGTGGCTGAAAGGCGGGGCGGAAGCTCATTGTGCTTGTTATAGGTAGTCTGGTTTTCCACAAAATACTCCGGCTGCTCCATCTTCCCGATGTCGTGATAATAAGCCCCGACCCTCGCCAGCAGGGGATTGGCCCCGATTTCGCGGCAGGCGCTCTCAGCAAGGTTCGCCACTGTGAGCGAATGAGTATAGGTGCCGGGGGCTATGGTGAATAGTTTTTTGAGCGTAGGGGAGTTAAGGTCGGCAAGCTCTATCAGCCTGAACGTTGTTACCGCATCAAGCGCGTGTTCCAGCGGCGGCAGTAGCCCCAGCACGAGCATACCTGACGCGATGCCGTTAAAGGCTGCCCAGAACAGCACGATTGGGTACCACGAAAGCGCGGCTCGCTGGATAAGCAGGATGGCAATCGTGGCCACCGCGTGGGCAGCGGCGATGATGAGGCCAGCCCGTACCAAGTCCATGCGTTTCTCGGCATTTCTTAAGAGGTATGAGGCGACAATCCCCGACACCAACGCGAAGAAGTATGACCAGGTGTCAAACGAGTCGGAGAGAAACGCGCTCAATGGCAGGGCAAAAGCCATAAGCAGCGCAAGTGGTACATCGATAAGAATCGCCGGCAACATAACTACCAGCGCAGTTGGCAGAATAATGGATACCGGAAAGTACTCTGTGTTAAAAGAAAGATTTTTCACAAGCACAGCGCCGATCAGGTACAGGGCTGAAAGTATGGCAAGCAGATAGATTTCTTCGTTACTCAGGGTGTGGCTGGTCAGTTTCACTGTTCCAAGGAAGATGAACAGCACGTAGAGGAGCAGGAGGATCATGGTCTGCCCCACGATTGTGCGGGGGTCTTTGCCTGAGACGGCTGATTTCAGGGCTTCTAGTTCTATCATGGCTTCCGCGCTGATAATAAAACCACGTTTGATGATCCGCGTTCCCGGCTCAATGTACTTCACCACTGGCTCAATCTGAATGTTTGCCTCAATGAGCCGCTGTTCAGTATCAGCCTCAGAGAACACCACGTTTGCTTTAATAAACGGCGACAACAAGTCCCACGCAATCACCTTGAACGACGCAGGCGCGTCAGACGCGATGTAACGGTCTATGGCGTTGTTCAGGTTTGCCAGCGTAAGGATATGGGAAAAAGCGATTCGCTCCCGTTCATTACGGCTCCCATAATTGTGGAGCAGTTCAACCTGTTCTGTGTTGAATCGCTCAACAAGGGCAGCGCTTGGCAGCGCAAAGATGCCTGTATCAAGCACCTGTTTCAGCGTAGCCATACCTGCGTCAAGGATTTGCAGACGTTCTTCATCATTGTAGAGCATATCAAGGATTTCATCGTTAAACTGCATGGGAAAATTGGTGTCTATCTTGCTAAGATAGTCTCTGGTCGATATGCCGGTATCGAAGACGGCTTTTGAAAAGTCAACGAAGTCCTGGTAAGAGTTCTGGACTTCCTCGTTTACCTCAAGGGAATACTTGAACACCGGCGAAATCTGTCGTAGCTCGGCCTCGCGGCGGAGACGAGTCGCCTTCTCGTCAATATAAGAGATGCGGCTCTCGGCAATCACGTCCCGTTCCGCGACCCGCCCCTCCTCAAAGTCGCGGAAATCATCAATTACCCCGTCTGAATATAGGCTGTTGATGATAAAAGCAGCGGTGATAAGAAAGGCGACGAGCGTTACAATGGAAGGCAGAAGACGGAATTTAGGCAATCGGGGGAGGGGTTTATTCGGTTTTTTTTTGGTTGTCATAGGCTTGTATAATCTTTTTAATCAATGGGTTACGTACTACATCGCCGGTATGCAGATAGGCAAAGTAGAGTCCCTCAACGTCTGAGAGGATCGAAACAGCGTGCATAAGTCCTGAATCAACACGGCGAGGCAGGTCGATCTGGGTAGTGTCGCCAGTGATAATAGCCCGCGAACCTTCGCCAATGCGTGTAAGGAACATCTTCATCTGTTCCTTGGTAGTGTTCTGCGCTTCATCAAGGATCACCACAGCGTCGTTGAGACTGCGCCCGCGCATATAGGCGAGTGGCGCGATTTCGATAACATGGTTTTCTTCCATGCGCCGAATCACTTCAAAGGGTACAAGCGCCTCCATAGCGTCGTAGAGTGGCCGCAGGTATGGGTTAATCTTCTGGGCGAGGTCTCCGGGCAGGAAGCCCAGACTTTCGCCAGCCTCAACCACTGGTCGGGTTAGCACCAGTTTCCGCGCCTCCTTTGCCAGCACCAGACGCAGGGCCTCGGCCACGGCAAGAAAGGTTTTTCCAGTTCCTGCTGGCCCGATGCAGAAACTTATGTCGTGAGAGCGTATTCCCAGCACATAGAGCGCCTGATTTCTACCCCGTGGGTAGACGCGGGCAAACCCATGAGGAATCTGAATCATAGCATCACGGAAGAAATCAGCGCTTGTCTTCTGAACCAGCGTAGCTTCCCGCGCCGAAGTGTCAGAGGCAGTAACACTGACTGCGGCGGCGATACCAGTTGCGCCGGCCAGCGTGCGGATATATGCGGGGGAAGGCTGTTCCCCCTCTCGTACCACCGCAATGAGGTTATCCATCACTGACTTGAAACGTTCCCGGCCATTGAGACCAGCGCCTTGCAAACGAATCTCATTTCCCCTCGCCGTGATACGTCCCCCTAAAGCGCCTTCGATAAGTTTCAGATTTCCATCATTCGCGCCACACACGCCAGAAAGCAGTTCATGATTATCCAATACGATGGTTATACTATCATCCAATTCCATTACGAAAGTTTATAACTGTGTGAAGAGCGTAGTCAAGCAGACGCAAGAGAATTCACAATGCTTGAGATGATTATAGGACACAGGCTATGATAAGCCATGGCAAAACGAAAGCCGGTGTCTGGCACCACCAACAACTCAGTGTCTGGCGCCGCCGCGCCTTTAGCGCAAACATCTCCAGCGATTGCGCCGGAGACAGGTATCGTACATTCGGAGCATCCTCTTGCGCCTGAGGAGCGGGATATGGATATGCCGCTCCGTCCCCAGTCGCTCAAGGACTTCCTCGGTCAGGCAAAGCTCAAGGAAAACCTCGCCATTTTTATCAATGCGGCTAAACAGCGCGGCGAAAGCCTCGATCACCTCTTCCTCAATGGCCCGCCCGGGTTGGGAAAAACCACGCTTGCCCAGGTGGTGGCGCATGAACTGAACGTCGATTTCAAGCAAACTTCAGCGCCAGCACTGGATAAGCCCAAAGACCTTGCCGGTATTCTTACAACCGTTACCGAAAAAACCGTGTTTTTTATTGATGAGATACACCGTCTGAAACCCGCTATTGAAGAAATGCTTTATATAGCTATGGAAGACTATGAGCTTGACTGGATCATCGGACAGGGAGCGAGCGCCCGTACCCTGCGTATCTCGATACCGCCGTTTACGCTCATTGGCGCGACAACAAAAGCCGGTAATGTGTCGAGCCCGCTCATCGACCGTTTCGGGATAAACTGTCGTTTCTCATTCTACGAACAGGCTGACATGGAGGCCATACTGCGCCGTTCCGCCGGCATACTCAAGACAAGGATAGACAACGATGCCGCCGCCCTGCTTGCCACATCGTCGCGTGGCACACCGCGTGTAGCGAACCTCTTACTACGCCGGATGCGTGACTTTGCCTTGTTTATGGGGCAAGAGTCCATCACTACTGAGGTAGTACAAGAAGGTCTGAAACGGCTGGAAATCGACGCGCTGGGCCTTGAACAGCAGGACCGCGAAATACTGCGCGTCATCATTGAACGCTACAACGGCGGGCCAGTCGGCGCGGAAACCCTCGCTATCAGCGTTGGCGAAGCGGTTGATACCCTCGAAGATTATTACGAGCCGTACCTGATTCAGGCAGGCTTATTGCAACGCACGCCGCGAGGCAGACTGGTTACTGACCTTGCGTATCGTCATCTTAACCTACGCCGGCAACAGGAAGATTTTTTTTATAAAAATGAAAACAGCGGACTTTTATTTTGACTTACCGGAGGGCTTAATCGCCCAAACCCCGCCAGAAACGCGGGGTCAGAGCAGGCTTATGACCCTTGACCGCGCAACAGGCGCACGCGCTCATCATAGGGTAAGCGATTTACCCCAATTGCTTGATCCGCGTTCTCTCCTCGTGTTCAATGATTCGCGGGTACGCAAGGCCCGGGTTTTCGCTATCTCAAAAGAAACCGGCGCGCGGGTTGAGTTTCTCCTTATCAAAGCCATTGACTCGCGTACTTGGCAGGTACTTGTTCAGCGCGCCAGACGACGCCGTGGCCGCTATGTGTTTGCCTCTGACACCGCTGCCGACACCCGTGAGGCTGAAATCATTGCCAATGATAATAGCGCCGAACCGCGCCTGCTTTGCTTTGACAAACCTATTGATGAACAATGGATCGACCGCTGTGGACACGTCCCTTTGCCGCCCTACATCAAGCGCGAAGACAGTTTCGCCGACAGCGAGCGTTACCAGACCGTATACGCCCGGCGCATCGGTTCAGCAGCCGCGCCCACTGCCGGGCTGCACTTCACCACAACGCTTCTCGACGCCCTACGCGAGCGCGGTATTGAGACCGCCTTTGTTACCTTACATGTGGGACTAGGGACATTCCTGCCGGTACGCAGCGAATACATTGAGGAACACCGTATGCACAAAGAAGCCTATTCTATAGAAGAAAACACCGCGCAACAGATCAGCCGCGCCCGGCAAGAAGGGCGTCCGCTTGTAGCGGTTGGAACGACCAGCCTGAGAGTGCTTGAGTCGGCGTGGGTCTCTGGCACCAACAACGAGTATGGCCATCTTCAGGCTGGAGAAGGCGCAACCTCTATCTTCATCTATCCGGGCTATTGCTTTAAGGCTGTTGACGCCCTGTTCACAAACTTCCACACACCGCAATCCTCCCTGCTTATGCTGGTTTCCGCTTTCGCGGGCCGCGATCTGATCCTTGAGAGCTACGCTGAAGCGGTGCGTAACGGCTATCGTTTCTTCAGCTATGGTGATGCCATGCTCATTCGCTAGGCGTCCCAGCTTACAGCACGAACTTGAAGAAGCGCAGTACCTCACAATAGTCCGTAGTTGAGAAGCCGATGGTCTTTTCGTCAATGGCGCGGGCTGCGGGATACAGGCTGTTCCGAAACGCCTTCTTGTGTGTGGAGTAGCGCACGTTTACATCAAAACTGTCCGGCATAGGTACGGCGCAGGTCTTCATATTGCCGCTGATGAACTGTTTCACCGCCGAACACATCCCCTCTTTTATATAAGCAGTAGCATCGTTGGGGTGTATGCTGACAACCGCCGCGCCGGAGCCTTCGTTAGTAGCCACGGTTGTTATGCCCGGTATAAAACTGCGGGCGAAATCACAGAGCGCCGCGTCCCCGCTAAGGAAGATCACCGGCGCGCCGAGGCTCCCTGCCGCATAACTGAATATGAGGAACTCACTGGTTCTGACGCCGTTAATCGTAATCTCGTCGATACTGGTGTTCATGGTATGCGCCAGGGGATTGCCATTGCTATACGCCGGCGAGTGGTAGCCGGTGAACGCCAGCGCGTCAAAGCCCTCCTGCAAGCCGTCAACCATGGAATACAGCCCGCCGCTCCATTCCCGTCCCAATCGCACCCCACGCGGCAGCTCTGTGGGAATGATGTTACGGGCGCTGTCATGCGCGTCTTTCACGAGTATCGTATCCGCGCCGCCCTCTGTCGCGCCCGCGCACGCCGCCGCCACTTCCCGTGTCATTTGCTCCCGAAAGTAGTCATACCAGCGCCCGCCTTTGTCGTAATCAGTCTCGTCCCAATGCGTGATCCCGCACGTGCCTTCCATATCACTGGAAATAAACAGCTTCATTACTTTATCCACCAGCTACACGAAAGCTGCACGCCCAAGTTGCGGGACGAAGTCGGTACCACATTCACCTTTACTGCGGGAAACGACGCCACCCGCGCCCGCTCTTCCTTTTTAGTATCAAGGGCAAACGCAAGCACAAACCCTAAAACCGCGCCCGGTACGAATCCTGCTGCTCCCGCTATTAGTAACCCAAACTCCAGCGCGTCGTCGGTGTCCTCTCCCATTCCCGCGGCAATAGCGAATCCAACTAAACCCCAACCGGCAGTAACCCCTATATGCGCCACTGGCCACCACCATAAATCATCAGGTTCGTAAATCAAAAAGCCAAGACCAAACGGGATATTCAAAAGGCCGATACCCAGCTTTTCTACAAAAGTGTACCCTGTCCCCGTGGTTATGGTCTCGTATCGTTCAGGCGCTGGGGCGCTTGACGCCTCTTCTTTATGTTCAGGTTCAAGGACGCTCAACGCCTCTTCTCTAACTGTGGTTAAAGAATCGCTGTTCCGCGTCAGGGCGCTTAACACCTCGTCCTTAACGATATTTAACGAATTGCTGTACTGTATGACTCCTGTTTCCACGCCTATCGCCCGTATCCTGAAACGGTAGATACTGCCTATAAGTTCCATCGAGCCTGAAACGATTGTCTCCGCTCCAAGCAACTGTCCGATGCTCTGCGCTGATGCGTCGCTTACCTCTCCGCTCATCTGGAAATTCTGTTCCTGTCTAATCAGGTCCAGTTGCCGTCTATCCACCACGGTAATGACGTTCTCTCTTACGATGGCGTTGTTCAGTTCATCAATAACATAGGATGAAACCCGTGACCAATCTGAAGCAAAGTTCAACACCGCCGCCTTGCTGCCTTTAGCAAGGCGCTGTTCCAACTCGCGAGAACTTGTCTGTATTGCTTCATCAATGCTTACAGTTTGGGAAAACGCCCGCGATGACGCCAGTATCGCCAATACAAAAAACGCCGCTCTTTTATAAAACATATATCCTCCTTACCTTATTCTTAATTCTTATATCTATAAGCCTTTTTATCAATACCTTCGTACCCACGCGGCAGTTCCGTAAGAACGATGTTACGGGCGCTGTCATGCGCGTCTTTCACGAGTATCGTATCCGCGCCGCCCTCTGCCGCGCCCGTGCGCGCCGCCGCCACTTCCCGAAACACCTAACGTCTCTGACACTTAAAAGCCTCTGGTCACGGGCCGTAAAGCGCCTGTTTTACAAGTCGTAAAGCAGCCAGTTTACGGATCGTCTGACGGCTTTATGACGATCCGTCAGAAGTGTTTATGACGATCCGTCATAAGGCTTTATGACGACCCGTCTGACGAGCTTATGACGATCGGTCATAAGTGTTTATGACGATCCGTCATAAGGCTTTATGACGATCGGTCATAAGGCTTTATAACGATCCGTCTGACAGGTTTATGACGATCCGTCTGACGAGCTTATGACGATCCGTCTGACGGGTTTATGACGATCCGTCTGACGAGCTTATGACGATCCGTCATAAGGCTTTATGACGATCGGTCATAAGGCTTTATGACGATCGGTCTGACGGCTTTATGACGATCCGTCTGACGAGCTTATGACGATCCGTCTGACGGCTTTATGACGATAGGTCATAAGGCTTTATGACGATAGGTCTGACGGGCTTATGACGATCGGTCTGACGAGCTTATGACGGATCGTCTGACGAGCTTATGACGATTGGTCATAAGGCTTTATGACGATCGGTCATAAGTGTTTATGACGATCCGTCTGACGAGCTTATGACGATCCGTCTGACGGCTTTATGACGATAGGTCATAAGGCTTTATGACGATAGGTCTGACGGGCTTATGACGATCGGTCTGACGAGCTT
>JAITFA010000036.1 GCA_031281685.1 Treponema sp.
CTTCCGAGATTGGGCAGCGCCTGTACGTCGCTATGCGCTGGGAGAACCAGTCGTCCGGCAAGGATCAGGCGGCGGGCAAGGGTCCCTGGAGCGCGATTAGGAGCGTGATCATTTCATAGGAGCGTCTGGACGCTGAGTGTATCGCAGCGTCCGGTTGCGGCTCCGCGTGGGGAATTCCAAGAAGATGATCTCACGCGGGGCAGGCTTGCTGTTGTTGTAGTCCGTATTATATCACCCGCTGGATAAACCCCTCGTAATTTTCAATGTCGGTTCTGTCAATTATGCTGACATTAAGCGCGTTGCCCAGTTCGCCGGCTATCGCTTTGATGGTCTGATAATCCATTTCATCATAACATTCGTAGGCGTTCAGGTTTCTGTCGTAGATGTCAATGCTGTACGCGCGATAAAATTTCGCCTCGCCCGCGTGTCCGCCTTTTGTCAGCACAACGGCTTTTATCTGATCAAAACCAACGCTGATTTCAGTCCTGAACGGCTTTTTCCCCTGTATCAGTACCAGCGTTTTTTTGCTTAAATCTATGTGGTAATTAATATCGCTGGAAAACAGCATATTCAGCGCGTATATGACGAATAATACGACAAAGACCAGCGCAAATAATATTAAGGCGAAACGGCTCTGGAAAAAAATGTTGAGCGTTTCGGATTTATACCGCGCTTTGCTGTAATTATCAATCATGGCGAACCAGAAAACCCCAAACGAAACGATGGACAGTATATTTCTGGCCAAACCGTTCTTCCGGTATTTTATGTATATCCTGTTATTTTCTCTGTCCAGCATGGATATTCCCCCTGTGAGACATTTATTTCTCCAGCAGATAAAGATATTCTTTAACATAAATATCGCGCCCGCGTAGATTT
This sequence comes from Treponema sp., assembly GCA_031281685.1. Taxonomy (GTDB): domain Bacteria; phylum Spirochaetota; class Spirochaetia; order Treponematales; family Breznakiellaceae; genus JAIRMT01. The sequence continues at coordinate 877 of JAITFA010000036.1, forward strand.
CTGCAAGCGCGAAACGTATAATAATCTGTTTCCAGCACCTCAAGTTTGCCAATATGCTTTAACATACCTTGCATTTCCTCAAGAGAAATGAAGCCTTCGGAATTAAAGGATATAAGCACATATTTTGCTTTAACGCTGGCGCACAAATCCGACAAGGCTTTATAGGCGTATTGTTTTTTATTATACGCGGAACGGTTCCATGTTTCAGGAATCCCGGAAACCTTGCTTACGGCTTCGGGGTATTTGTTTTCAAGGATCAGGTTAAGCATAAAATAGTTTGAGCCGTACGGATGCTGGTTATACGGCGGGTCTACATAAGCCAGATCAACTTCGGGCGCTGTTTTCACAACATTGTTTGAGTCACCGCTGTACACGATCACTTCGCAATTAAAATTACTGAACACAGGGAACGGGAGCGCGATATCGCCCTTGATTCTTGATAGCGCGTCCTGATTGCTTCCGCCAAATTGCCCCAGTCCGGTTTCCTTGTTTTTATAAAAACTTTTGAATATGCCGGATGTATTTGAATGAATCGACGCCTCGGAAAGCAGCGGCGCGAGGAAATACTTTTTATCTTTCTCAGCGATATGTTCGATTAAAGCGCGGGCAGTGTCGATATACATCGCGTTTCTCCGCGTGTAAAAAATACGCTCGCCGGGTTGTATATTATTATCATCAGTCGGCGCGTATAAATCAGCGATAAGCCCGGAACGCGGGGGCTTGTTTATAATTTCATCAAGAAGTTCCGTATATAGCTGTTTCAGGCGCGGTATATTCAGGTCTGTTTTGTTGGATAAATAGCAATCGTTAATTGTCTTTGCGTATTTTTCCAGATCATTGGCAAGCAGGAGGCTCGCGTAACGCTTAAAGCGCCGCGCCACGATTCCAGAGCCGCTGAATACGTCAAACAGCCGCAGCTTGTTTTTACGGAGCTTTTTCTGTACCAAGAGTACGCCTTTATCGATAAAACTTAACAAAGAACGTTTATTGCCAATATAGGTAATGATTTGTTTTGTCAGATAATCTTTGCTTTCACCAAGAATCCCGGATGAGTTAAAATCAAATAATACGGGTTGAAAGCTCATATAATTGCAGCGGGGCGACGTTTGTCGCCCCGTACTGTTCATGCCTGCTTTGCTTTTGCCGGCATAACCGGCGCGAGTTTCTTTTTCGCGTTCTTTTTTGTCTGTATGTCCCAGAAGTTTACAAAGCCAACGGCTATGAAAATCGTGGAATATACGCCGGAAACCATGCCCACAAGGAGCGCCAGCGCGAAATCCCGCATGGAGCCTGTGGTGAAGATGAAAAGCGACAAGACCGCCAGCATGGTTGTTACAGTGGTGATGAAGGTGCGGCCCAGGGTTTCACTTAAAGCCCGGTTCAGGATGTTCTCAAAGGGGTCGTTGGGGTAAATGCGGGTGATTTCGCGGATACGGTCAAAGATAACGATGGTGTCGTTTATCGAGTAGCCCAGTATCGTGAGGATTGCCGCTATGGTCGTGGTGTTGAACTCCATGCGCGTCCAGATGATGAACATTACCATGATAAGCATGTCGTGAACGATGGCAAGCACCGCGCCGATGGCAAACTGCATCTTAAACCTGATGGAGGCGTAAGCCAGAATGAGGAGCAGGGTGAAGGCGAGAAGAACGCCTGCCTGCTGGGTGAGCTGCTTGGAGAAACGCGAGCCTACAAAGTCGGCTCTGGTTACCGCGACGCCGCCTTCACCAAAATGCTCTTCGAGTGTTGCGACGATCTTTTCCGCTGGAACGCCTTCTTTGCTGTTCACTTCATTGGCGTCCATGCGGATCATGAAATGCCGGTCGGACGGCTGTCCCATCACCTGTACCGAGACCGTGCCTAAGGGCTGGAGTGTTGCGCGGACTTCCTCAATCGGAACTGCCTCCGCATTCGGCGGCAGATAGTGTACCACAAAGGGAGCAATCCCAAGCTGGGAATCGCTCTGCGCGCTTTGCACCATGGTCGAGGTGGAGACATCGCCCGGACCGAACAGCGTTGCCTGAATACCCGTGATTGAGGACAGTCCCTGAACAAGGGAATCAAGCGTTGGATAGTCGGCAAAGAGAAATGTCCGCGTTTCCGCGTTCACGCCTGAACCGGATAGCACAATGTCCAGGCGATTCCTGCTCAGTGAAACCGAGGCGTTGCCCAAGCCGCTGTAGGAGATGTTAAACGCGGTCGGCGCGAAACGAATCTCCTGTATGAGACCAGCTTGAAAGTCCACGCCGTTGTTAAAGCCGCCTTTGGCCACATAACCAATGAGGCCAAACACAATCAACACGGTGGAAAGAATCGCGGCGCGTAAAAAGTACCGTGAAAAAGGAATAATACGTTTCATTTACTTAATCCTCCAGCTTACGGAGAGGGACTTTGTTCCCAGCACATCGGTTTGGAAGTCAAAGATGAGCCGGGAGACAAAGAGCGCGGTGAACACCGAGGAAAACACACCGATTGCCAAGCTCACCGCGAAGCCCTGAATTGGGCCGGAACCAAGCTGGGAGAGGAAAAGCGCCGCGATAAAGGTGGTGATGTTCGAGTCCATGACAGCCCAGAACGCCTTGTCAAAGCCCGCGTCAATCGCGGCTTTACGGCTCTTACCTAGGGCGAGTTCCTCTTTCATGCGCTCAAAGATGATGACGTTGGCGTCTACCGCCATGCCGATGGTGAGAATGAAGCCTGCGATGCTCGGAAGGGTGAGGGTGAAGTTAAACGCCGACAGGATGCTGAACATGAAGTAGATGTTCAGTATCTGGGCGATAACCGCGTTAATGCCCGCGAATTTGTAGTACACGATCATGAAGGCCATGACCGCGACAAGCCCGCCGATGAGCGCGTAAAGTCCCTGACGTATGGCGTCCTCGCCCATTGAAGCGCCGATGCTTTGCTGGGTTACGACTTCCAGTTCCACAGGCAGGGCGGCGGTCCGCAAGGTGAGGGCGATGTTGTTCGCCTCATCAAGTCCAAAGCCAGTGAGCCGCACTGATTCACGGATCGCGCCGTTTATCGTGGCCTGCGCCTTCACATGGTCGTCCAGCACAATGGCGAGCCGCTTGCCCACATTGGCTGAGGTCAGTTTATAGAAGATTTCGCCGCCCTCGCTGTCAAGGATAAACGTAACCTCTGGCTCGCCGCTGACGTTGTTGCGCTCAACCACGGCGCTTTGGATATGGCTGCCGTCAAGCCCGATCTCTTTCTTAACCGCTGTGTAGCCCTGAAATTCGTCAAGGCCGTACTGGTCTTTGGTATACACGCCCAGGATTTCCACATCGCCCGGCACGATGCTGGGGTCAACGAGATTCCCGTTGGTATCAAAGGTCGTGGTTGGGTGCGCTGTATAGTACGCATTGAAGCTAGTGGCAACCTCGTCATCGACCATGCGGAAGTTGAGGCCGCCTCTGCCCATGATAATCGAGTTGATCCGCTCCGGGTCGGCGGTGCCGGGGATTTCCACATAGATTTGGTCAGTTCCCTGCCGCCGGATCACTGGCTCGGTGAGTCCGAAACGGTCGATGCGGCTATTCAGCACTTCAAGCGCCCCTTCCATTGCGTCTTCCCGCTCCGCGTCGCTAACCGCGTGTCCGAGGCGTTCAGAGAGGGCATCCATGTCAGCCTGTAGCACAATACTCAAGCCGCCGGACAAGTCAAGCCCAAGCTGCACCGCGTTTTTTTGCAGGTTTTTCAGTTCAAAGATTCTGTCCCGATAGCTGGTTTCCATGATGCTGACCACTTCGCTTCTGCCGGGAATCGTCGAAAGTACCTCGGCAGCGTCCCACTTTGCGGGCGCTTTCGCTTTGGCGCGTTTGGTGATTTCTTTGGCTTCGGCAACCAGCGGCGCCATTTCCGCTGGCGCGTCGCCTGAGGACAAGGCGATTTCGCGGAAATTCTGATAGTCCGCCAGCGCCCGTTCCGATGCGTAAATCTTGATCTGTTCACGGGAATTCAAAGCCAAGGCTTGCTCTTCCTTGGGAACCATGTAATACCAACGCAGAGTTGGGAACAGAAAGACGAAACATATCACCACCGTTACCAGAATGATACATAACCGATACCGCTTACTCATTTTTTTTATAAAACCTCCAGTTAAGATGGCGTTTGGCAGCGCCCTTGTAGTTTAACACGATAAAGACGCAGACACCTTACTTGTCTGCGTCTTTTACATTCTTGCCGTCGGCATCCTTCTCTTCTTTCTTGTCTTCCAGCTTCTCGGCTTTTTCTTCTTTGGCCACTACATCGACGCTGGAAATGGCGCTGCGGGAGAACTCCATCTTGGCGTTCTCGTCCACCCTGACGATTACGGTGTTCTCCTTGACGCTCTGGATGGTTCCGTGGATACCACCGATGGTGGTAACACGGTCTCCCTTCTTGAGCGCCGCAAGCATCTTCTGGGTATCTTTCTGCTTCTTGTTCTGCGGTCTGATGATAAGAAAATAGAAGATACCAATAATCAAAACGAACGGGATAAGACTTGAAATAAGCGCACCCGCACCTCCTCCAGACGCAGCGGCTGCGGCATCTGGCGTTCCCAAGAGCGGGAAAAGGGTAAATGGATTCATGCTGAAATAGCCGTGGGAAAATCCTCCTCGGCTTCCTCCTTAAAATACTTAGGCTCGTTTTGAAGCGCGTCGCGTCAAACGGCCATGATTCAAATACAGTAACATGAGCAAAGAACGAACATCAAGTATGCTTCATCAAAGGCATGGCTTTTGATATCGCCTTTTGGCTATTCCTAGTATCAGTATCTTGCCGATAGTATAAAAATGGCAGATATGAGTAACACCGATGATACGTTCAGCCGACTAGTATCGGATATGTCGCTGGAAGAGCGGAAAAACCTTTTAGATCGTTTGTCAAGTCAATCTAACCTTTCGCGGGACCCCTTGTATGAAGAGAAGGTGGATACTTATAAAGAAGACCTTGCGGCGCAATTCAGCCGTCTGCCTTGGTACGGGCGTCTGATTTACTTTATCGCGAGTATCTTCAAGTCTATACCGCCAGATAAGGTGTTTGAGGAATCACGAGTTGCTCGATTAGGCAAGATAATTGAATCAAAGGCTCCGGGTTACTTTGATCGTAAGCGTGTGATGATGTTGCCACCCTTTCACGCCGCGCTTATTGAGCTGAAAAACGGGGCGCGTTTCTTCTATAGCGCGCTGGATACCAGCTTGAACCACGACAGGGGCGCGTTTTTCGCCTTTCTCGCCTCTCTTGAAATGCGCGATCTGTACTCTCGTTTACAGAAAGAGACTGATCCGCTCAAATTCGTGGACAGGCATCCAGATATTAGCGAGATGGACCTGCGGCATATGGCGTTTCAGACCATGGATGCGATATTCGAGACCATAAGCGAGCAAGATCGGGAAAGTATGTATACCAACGCCCACTCCCTCTATAACCTCAAGTCGCTGGCCAGCTTCTCATTTGAGCGCGTGATTCTGTCATTTCTTCCCGACCCTCTGGTTGACGGACCAAGCTGTCCAGTTCATGTGGTAAAGGACCTGCTTATATCCTTGAATGACATTCTGTACTCCTTCAAAGACCCGCCTTCGATAGCCCTTATTGAGTCCTTGTTTGTGTTCCAGCTTCAGGGCAAGGGAGAAAGAAAAAACTTTGATATGGATATGGAGATGCGAGATCTGCTCTCCAAGGCCGAGACATCTCTGCTAACGTTCAGGAACTTTAACAAACGTGTTCCGCTCAACCTAATCCTGCGTTGTGCCACCTACGACATGATGCTTGAACCGAAACTTCTCACTGGTGGTGAGGATTGGTTCGTAACGTTTCAGGATTACTGGCGAGAGCGCATTGAGAAGCAGATCGTTACCTATATGTGGGATCGGCATAAGAGGGAACTGTTTGAGTCATTCCGCTACTTCCTCAAGGGCCGTAATCTTATGTTCCTTGATAACGCGGCTTCTGACTCTAATCCCGACGGGTTTACAGTGCAAGGATCGTTCAGCCTCTCGTTCCTACTAACCTTCTATACCGTAGTATTCACCAATGACCTCAACGGACTACTGAGAACGATCCTGCTTGACGGGGACTTTGTAAAACGGGAACAGCGCACAAGCTTTACCGAAGGCTATAACGACCTTATGAAACTGGGAAGTGATATCAAAGAGTTTGATCAGTCTCTTTCCGCGACAGGAAGCTTAGGAAAACGTTACGCTTCGGCGCTTGAAGACCCTTCACTTCCGACACGTCTGCGAAAGACCCAACTGGTGATTGAAAATGCGACTGAGACTGCCCAGCTCATCATTGAGCGGACGCGGAAGGCTATTGGCGCCGTGATCACCGTTCTCAACGCGATTATTACCAAAGACCTTGAAGGTAACTACGAGGCTTTGAGTAACATGGCGCATTTCATCGGCAAGATCGATCTGAGTTCTACAACGCCGAGCTACAAGGAAAAGGTTTTTCTCAACAATGTAACTGAAATAATTCAAAAGCTACAAAAGACTATACAGTTACTAGACGATATCAATGTTATAGAGCTTGGGGTTTAAGAGGTTTTATTATGAATGATGTTACAGAAATCCTGAAAGCACGGATAGCCGCCGCGCTCAACGACTTGTTACAGGACACAGGGGTGACAATTGAGGCGTCTGCAGTCATCGCCGAAACACCGCCTAAGCCGGAAATGGGCGACTTGGGTTTTCCTATGTTCAGCTTTGCCAAACTGTTGCGAAAAGGGCCACCACAGATCGCGCAGGCGCTTGCGGTGAAACTCGCGGCGCAGACCGGGCAGATCAGCGCCACTTTCACGGTTGAGGGACCGTATCTCAACGCCCGCCTCAATCGCGGAGAAGTGGCGCGGGCGCTCCTTGAACGTGCGCTCAATGAAGCCGCGCCGTTTGGCAAACCGCAGACTCTTGCCGGTTCCCGTATCATGGTTGAGTTCTCCAGCCCCAATACCAACAAACCTCTGCACCTCGGACACCTCCGTAACGACGTGCTGGGCGAGAGTGTTTCGCGCATACTCGCGGCTTGCGGCGCTGATGTACGGAAGGTCTGCATCATCAACGATCGCGGCGTGCATATCTGCAAATCTATGCTGGCTTATAAAGAACATGGCGAAGACAAAACCCCGGAAAGCGAAAGCGTTAAGAGCGATCACTTTGTGGGAAACTTTTACGTCCGCTTTCACCTTATGAGCCAGAGCGACCCGCAGGCTGAAGCCCGAGCCCAGGATATGCTCCGCAAGTGGGAAGCTGGAGACGCGGAAACCGTTGACTTATGGAAGAAAATGAACAACTGGACCGTGAGCGGCATGAAGCAAACTTACGAGCGTACCGGCGTCTCGTTTAACCAGTACTATTTTGAAAGCCAGACCTACCTCAAAGGCAAGGACGAGATTCTCAAGGGTTTGGAATCCGGCCTCTTTTATAAGGAAGCAGACGGCTCGGTATGGGCAGACCTTAGCGCTGAACAGCTTGATAAGAAGGTACTGCTCCGCAAGGACGGTACATCGCTGTACATTACGCAGGATATTGGCACAGCCATCTTCCGCCACGACGACTGGCTTTTTGACAAGCTGGTATATGTCGTGGGTTCTGAGCAACAGTACCATTTCAAGGTATTGTTTACAATACTGCGAAAGCTCGGCTTTGACTGGTCACAAAATCTTCACCACCTTTCCTACGGCATGGTGAATCTACCCGACGGCAAGATGAAGAGTCGTGAAGGCACGGTGGTTGACGCTGATGATTTGTTGGACAGCCTCCACGAGCTTGCGCTTAACGAGATTCGCTCCAAGGAACGGGAGGAAGCTGTCGGCGACCCTGACGCGACCGCTGAAAAAGTTGCCCTGGCAGCCCTGCACTACTACCTTTTGCAAGTTTCCCCGTCCAAAGACATACTCTTTGACCCCAAAGAATCGCTTTCGTTTAACGGGAACACCGGACCCTATCTTCAGTACATGGGGGCGCGTGTTTCAGCCCTGCTCCGCAAAGCGCCGCCTGAACTCAAGGCGGAAGCGTCCAATGGCGAACTTCTCACTTCAGATGCTGAATGGGAC
>JAITFA010000151.1 GCA_031281685.1 Treponema sp.
ACTTCTGAACAAAACTCGTTCTGTCAAAAGGTAAACGAATTCACTTCTGAACAAAACTCGTTCTGTCAAAAGGTAAACGAATTCACTTCTGAACAAAACTCGTTCTATACGGTTCTTCCGGGGTGATGTCGCGGAAGGCAGGGTCTAAGGTCAAGTCTATGAGGCGGTTGAGGTCAGAAAAGACGCTGAGCTGCGCGAACTTGGTAACGCCAGTAAGGAACACGAACTGGAGATGTTCGTTGTTTCATGCCAACCGTATAGCAAAGAGCTGGTTTGCGTAAAAAAGCCGTCGCGCATTTCTCAGTATCCATTCGCATCTCTCTCACAAAAACTATTGGGAAGCAAGTTCAGCTAGGGGGATGGGCTTGGGGGAATCATCCTGTCCCTCAATGCGGGCAAGTTCTTCGAGCAGGTCCTTACCCCGGCGTGACAGTTTTACCGGAACTTGCACGATGAGTTTGATATAGAGATCGCCCCGTCTGCCATTGGAAGGCACGCCTTCGTCCCGCACCCGGAGTAATTTGCCGTTCTGCACGCCGGCGGGAATCTTAACCTTGATCATCTTGCCATCCAGAGTCATGACGTGTATCTCCGCCCCAAGCGCGGCCTGACTCACCGAAATCGGCAACGCGCAGTAGAGGTCAGTGTTCTGGCGCTCAAAGAACTCGTGAGCCTTCACATGGATAACCACATACAGGTCTCCGGGCTGCCCGCCGTTTGCGCCCGCGTCTCCTTGCCGGGGGATACGCACCCTGCGTCCGTCGTCTACGCCTTCTGGTATTGTAACCATGAGTTTTTGCCGTTTTTTCTGTGTGCCTGAGCCACCGCAATCCTTGCAGGGGTGTTCAATGATATGCCCTTCGCCGTTGCAGGTCGGGCAGGTCGAGGGCATAGAGAAAAAGCCCATGCTTTGCCGCACCTGACCAGTGCCGCCGCAGGTGTGGCAGACCTTTTTCCCGGAGCCGCCAGTCGCGCCCGTGCCTTTGCAGGAGGGACAGACTTCATTGTGGGAATACTGCACCTCCACCTTGGTTCCAAACACCGCATCCTTGAACGGTATTTCGATATCGTAGCGCAGGTTCGCGCCTTGCCGAGAGCCGCCCGACCCGCCTGATGAGCGCTGACCACCGCTTCCGCCAAAGATGGTATCGAAAATACTGGAGAAGCCTGAAAAATCACCAAAAATATCCTCAAAGCCCCGGAACGTTTGTGAATAATCACGCTGGCCACCCATACCCTCAACGCCTGCGAAACCAAACTGGTCATAAGCAGCCTTTTTCTGGTCATCGGACAGCACTTCATAGGCTTCAGTCGCTTCCTTAAATCTCTCTTCCGCTTCTTTATTGCCCGGATTTTTATCCGGGTGATTCTGGACAGCAAGTTTTCGGTAGGCTTTCTTTATCTCATCTTTACTGGCGTTCCGCTGAACACCCAGCACTTCATAGTAATCACGCTTTGCCACATTTTTTTCCTTTGTTGTGATTAGCGGTAACGACTGGTGGATAGCGGAGAGCCAAGTCTCTGTCCCCTATCCACTAAGCCCTACTCACTACTTATCATCGACCACCTCGTAGTCTGCGTCTTCGGCGCTTTTGGTATTGGACGCGCCGCCCTGATTGGGACCGGCGGATGGTCCAGCCTGGGGACCTGCGCCAGCTTGCTGTTGTGCGCCGGATTGCTTGTAGATTTCCTCGGCAATCTTGTAGGAAACCTGCTTTAAGGTCTCGGTTTTATCCTTGATAGTCTGGGTATCGCCGCTTTCCAGCGCCTGCTTGAGCGCGGCGATGGCTTCCTCGGTCTTGGTTTTGTCGTCAGTACTGACCTTCTCACCCAAGTCTTTGATGTTCTTCTCAGTGGCATAGATCATCTGCTCAGCCTCGTTGCGAACTTCAGCCTTTTCACGCTCACGCTTATCTTCCTCAGCGTGCATCTCGGCTTCCTTAACCATGCGATCAATGTCGTTGTCAGAGAGACCGGAGGAACTTTCAATGCGTATCTTCTGTTCCTTGCCCGTACCCATATCCTTGGCGGAAACGTGGACAATGCCGTTGGCGTCAATGTCAAACGTAACCTCAATCTGAGGAACGCCACGCGGCGCAGGCGGAATACCTTCAAGGTTGAAGTTACCCAAGGTGCGGTTCTGGTTCGCCATTTCACGCTCGCCCTGAAGCACATGGATGGTAACAGCGGTCTGGCCATCAGCGGCTGTGGAGAAGGTCTGGCTTTTCCGGGTTGGAATTGTCGTGTTGCGCGGGATGAGCTTGGTCATAACGCCGCCCAGGGTTTCGATGCCGAGTGAAAGCGGGGTAACGTCGAGCAGAAGCACGTCTTTCACGCCGCCGCTTAACACGCCGCCTTGAATAGCCGCGCCAATGGCGACCGCTTCATCGGGATTCACGCCTTTGTTCGGCTCCTTTCTAAACAGGTCTTTGACGATCTGCTGAACCGCCGGAATACGGGTTGAACCACCTACGAGGATAACCTCGTCGATCTTGTCTGAGGTGAGGCCCGCGTCGCTGAGCGCCTTCTTGCACGGTTCCTTTGAACGCTCAAGCAGATCGCTAACCATCTGCTCAAACTTGGCTCTGCTAAGCGTTTTCTGCAAGTGTTTGGGACCGGAAGCGTCGGCGGTGATGAACGGCAGGTTCACTTCAGTGGTCTGCATGGCGGAAAGCTCAATCTTGGCTTTTTCGGCAGCCTCACGGAGGCGCTGTAGAGCCATGCGATCCTGACCCAGGTCAATCCCCGTATCCTGCCTGAACTCGGTGATAAGCCATTCCATAATACGCTGGTCAAAGTCGTCGCCACCGAGGTGGGTATCGCCATTGGTAGACTTTACCTCAAAGACGCCGTCGCCCAGTTCCAGAATGGAAATGTCGAAGGTTCCACCGCCCAGGTCATAGACTGCGACAGTCATATCTTTCTTTTGGTCTTTCTTGTTAAGCCCAAACGCTAGAGCGGCGGCGGTCGGCTCATTAATGATGCGCTTGACATCAAGCCCCGCGATCTTGCCCGCGTCTTTCGTGGCCTGCCGCTGGGCGTCGTTGAAGTACGCCGGCACGGTGATAACAGCCTCACTGACGGTCTCGCCCAGATAATCCTCGGCGGTCTTCTTCATCTTTTGAAGAACAAAAGCCGAAATCTCCTGCGGGGAGTACTTTTTCCCGCCAATGTCAACACGAACATCGTTTCCCTGCTCAACTACATGGTAGGGAACCCGTGCCATCTCGTTGCTTACTTCGGAATAACGACGGCCCATAAACCGTTTAATGGAAAAGATCGTGTTTTCAGGGTTCGTGATGCGCTGGTTCTTGGCGGGCTGTCCCACCACGCGCTCCCCTTTGCTGGTAAAACCAACGATTGAAGGGGTTGTGCGTCCACCCTCGGAGTTCTGGATGACAATAGGCTCGCCGCCTTCAAGCACAGATACACAAGAGTTTGTGGTCCCTAGGTCAATACCGATTATTTTACTCATTTTTATAGCTCCTTATTATTGTTATGACTAAAACATACTTAAATTAGCGGATAGCGGGTAGTAAATAGCTCCGCTTTTTTATGCCCCCTCTGTTCCTTCAGGCATGAGTACCTTGACCTTAGCGCTTCGAATCACACGGTCTTTGAGGGTATAGCCCTTAACAAAGTCTTCCTGCACTACTGGTTCATCAATATCGGTGGACTTCTCCATCATGATTGCCTCGTGCCGGTTAGGGTCAAACGGCTCCCCCGCCGAGTCAAATCGCTTGAGACCCCACTTATTCTCCAGTTGGGAGCTAAGGCGTTTCTCGATCATGCAAACGCCCTTGTAAAAGCTCTCAAAGTCTTTTGACGTTTCGGCTGATTTGATAGCCCGGTCAAAGTCATCAATAATTTCGATAATATCGAGAAGCAGGGCTTGATTGGCAAAATCAATGGCGTCTTGTTTCTCCCGATTCATGCGCTTGCGGAAGTTCTCGAACTCCGCAGCCTTACGCAGAAACTGATCGTTGGCCTGCGCGAGTTGCGCTTCAAGGTCTGCCAAGCGTTCTTCGGGACTTTGTTCTTCTGCCTTCACTTCTCCGTCATGAGGAGCGTCGGCTTGAGCTGCATCCGGCGCTTTCACGTTTGGCTCATCTTCAGGAGCGATTTCTTGTTTAATATCTGACATGATTTCATCCCTTTGTGTTTATTTATGTTTGTTATGGTAAAGAACATACTTATCCGACTATATAAAGGTCAAGTAAACGCGACGCTGGAATTGCGGGTTTAATGTAACCGCTCGATTCATCTTGCTCAGCGCGGTGGTATTTGGTATTATTTCGCGTTATGGAGATTACGCATGAGAAGTTTTTATGTTTATAAAAAATCGGTTCCTCTTTCTTTTATCTGGATTATGGCTACAGCGGTCCTGTGTGGCGTTTTTATCCTTGTACTAGTACCCGGCGTTGAGGCGCAGGGTCGTGAGGCTAGGGCAACGACTACGAATCAATACGCCAGTCAGTATACCTCGATTATTCAGGACGTGTTTGACTTTATCCAACGGCACTATGTGGATGAAGTGGAAGCTAAAGCCCTTTATGAAGGGGCTATGGCCGGTATGTTTGAGGCTCTGGGCGATCCGTATTCGAGTTTCCTGACAGAGCAGGACATGATCGACCTCACCGATACCACTCAGGGCAGTTTTGGCGGCGTGGGCTTGTATATTTCACCTTCAGATGAACAGGCTGACGGGAAGACATATATAGAAGTGGCTTCCCCGATAGAGGACACGCCGGGCTGGCGCGCCGGGATTAACCCAGGCGACCTCATCATCAAGATAAACGACGAATCCACCGATGTACTCACGATGGATGAGGTGCTGGCGCGACTGCGCGGTATGCCCGGACAAAGCGTTGATCTCGTTATCCGCCGCGGTGAAAAACTTGAGTTTCCCGTTAGTCTTACGCGGGCTATCATCGAAGTTCCTACCACAAAATACGCCATGATTGGTGACGACATTGGGTATCTCAAACTGCTCACCTTTACACCGCATACGCTGGAACGCTCAAAAGACGCGATTGCCGAGTTTAAGAGTCATAACTACAAGGCGCTTATCCTTGACCTGCGTAATAACTATGGTGGGCTTCTGAATTCAGCGGTTGATATTAGCGATCTCTTCCTTGAAGGAGGAGTTGTGGTCAGCACCAAGTCCCGATTGCCCCAGGAAAACCGTGTGTTCAGCGCCCGAAGAGCCACGGAGATTCCATCCTCCATGCCGCTTATTGTGCTGATTAACCGGGGATCGGCGTCAGCGTCGGAAATCGTGGCCGGTGCGCTCAAAGACAGGGGACGAGCTTACCTTGTGGGTGAAAAGTCCTTTGGCAAAGGCTCGGTGCAGCAGGTTTATCCATTGAACAACACTCCTACTGGTTTCAAGATCACGGTCGCCCGTTACTATACGCCTAGCGATGCCAATATCGACAAAATCGGGATTCCGCCGGATCGAGAAGTGCTGTTCCCGGAATTCACCGACGATGATGCAGAGGCTTTGAACTCCCTTATCACGGCAAACCGGATACCGAACTTTATCAAGGAGAATCCCCAGGCCAGCGGGGACGATATAGCGGCTTTGGCGAAAGAACTCAACAGCGAGTATAAGCTTGACGAATCCTTACTCCGCCGACTTATCAGAAACGAGCAGAATCGGACGAGTGTCGCGCCAGTCTATGACCTTGAATACGATGTACAGCTTCAGGAAGCGGTGAACATTCTCCGCTCAGGTAACTATAATACGCTGATGCAAACCACAAAAACCCTGAAGGCGCTCCAGGAAGAGGCTGTGAAGGAAGAAGAGCTCGCTAAGGCTTCATGAAACAGTTTATCCTGAGGTCTGCGCCTGATGAATCGGGGATAGTCCGTTTGTCCGGCGCGGACTATCACTATCTGGCGCGGGTGCGGCGCTTCACGGTAGGGACGGTTTTTAACGCGCTGCTGCCCAATGGGGAAACAGCACGGATACGGGTGCGGGCTGTTAATGGGGACCGGCTTGAGGGCGAGCGCGTCACGGACGCAGGGTCGGCACTTATGCAGCCAATGGCTATTCCGCTGATCAGCCTGTTTCAGGCATTGCCTAAAGGTACGAAGATGGACCTTATCGTGAGGCAGGCTGTTGAGTGCGGAGTCGCGGATATCGTTCCCTTTACTTCCGCGTATTCGGTTCCCAAAATAGCCGATGATAAAGACAGAATAGCGCGTTGGGAACGGATCGTCAGAGAGGCCCGCCAGCAAAGCGGTTCCAGTACCGCTACTGTGGTTCACGCGCCGCTCAGTTTTGACGGACTTGTGCAGCATTGGAATACCATGCAAGAACAGTACGGCGATGGGGTGAAAGGCATCATGCTTCACCCACTTGAGGCACAAGCTTCGCTTGTAAGTTTTCACGCCTGCCTTGAGCATAGCGATACCTGTAAGTCTATCGCGCTGGCGGTTGGGCCGGAGGGAGGCTTTTCCCCGAGTGAAGCGGCGCGGTTTACGGCGGCTGGTTTTACCGCTCTTACGCTGGGAAACACGATACTGCGGACCGAGACCGCCGCCGTATATGCCATCGCGGCAGTACGTATCATACTTTTGGAGCGAGCATCATGGATACTGAACAGTTCCACGAGACAGTAACACCGTTACGGGAGCGGATAAATTTCCTGAATGTTCCGGTGGATATTGTGCCGGAAGAGGGACTCCCTCTTGTTATTAACGAACTTGTGCAGACCAAAGAAGCAAAAAACATTGTCCTTCTTTCACTCTGGGACCTTCTGCGGGCGCGGGGAAACGGGGAATACCGCTCGTACATTATGAACGCCGCCCTAGTAATTCCCATCTCAAAAAGCCTAGTTAGTGGGGCGCAGTTTCTTACTGGTAAAAAAGTGATACGCTACATGCCTTTTAACTTCATCATCAAGTTGCTCATCCTCCTTGAGGAGCGGGAATTGTCCGTGTATCTTCTGGGAGGTAAGCTCAAAGTGCTTAAGAAGACCGAAAACAACATACGCTCAACCTTTCCCCGTCTGCATGTTGTGGGTCGTTATGAGGGCGGGTTCAAGAAACAGGATGCGGGCTTTATCATTAAGGCGATCAAAAAGGCAGCGCCATCGTTACTTCTGGTAGGAAAAGGGGTTCGCGGGGAAGAACAATGGATAGCGCGGCATACCACCGAGTTAAACAGAGGGCTGCGGCTGTGGTGTAGTGATATCTACGACGTATTCACGAAGAAAAAGCGGCACCCGTCTGACTTTACTTTTAACCACGGCATTGACTGGATAGGAATCTGTTTCCAGAACCCGCTCTATTTTCTCAGGTTCTTCCCTTATCTCTACTATAAAGTCCTGCTACTCGGATATTGGCTGTTTAAACGCGAGAAGCCGGCTCGATAGCGTCGTCTTTGAGCGCCGCCTTTAACGCAAGCTGCGCTGTTTTAGAAAAAAGGTCGCCCATGTATGCGGCCTCCCGCTCGGTTAAACTTGCGCGGGCAAAGATATCCCGTAAAAACCGTTCCTGCTCTTCCCGTCCGGGTCGTGTATAAAACCCCAGCAAAGACAAGGAATCACTGATCCGCTGTACAAGCTGCTCAAGCCGCGCCCGTTTCAGCGGAATCCATTCCCCTGTTACCGCAGTATAGTCGCCCAGGGCGCGAAAGAGCGCATAGGCATATATCTGCACAGCGTGGGAAAGATTTAACGAAGGGAAAGCATCATTAGCCGGAATGTGAGAGGCAAAGTTACACAGGGCAAGTTCCGCATCTTCAAGACCGGTGCGCTCATTGCCAAAGATGAGCGCACACTTACCGGCGCGTTCCCGGAGGAACAGTGCCAGTTCCTCCGGCGGCAGGGTAACGGACTTACGTCGGCTTCCCCGCCGCCGGGTCGTACCGACAACGAGCGAACAGTCCGCGATAGCTTCCGCCAAAGTGTCTGACACCTGCGCCGCCTCCCACACATCAGCCGCGTGAATCGCTCGCGCCCTGATCACACCTTCGTCGAGTAAGGCAGGCGAAACAAGCCGGAGCGAGGCAAGCCCCGCGTTTTTCATGGCTCGGCACACAGCGCCCACATTCCCCGACTCTTCTGGCCGGCAAAGCACGATCACGATGTCGGCAAGACGCATGACTGTTTGAATCCACGCGCTCGCATGAAGCGCGACCAAACCCCCTCTCTCACGATGGGGTTTAATCCCCCAACCCTTGGGTCAGAGACTTTTTACTGAAGTATTCGATTTTGTGGGTTACTTTTTGCAGATGTTTCTGCATCTCCAATATTTGGGCTTCCACGTTTTTTTTGTGTTCCCGTAACAGTTCGCAGCGCTGTTGCAGAGTCGTATCCCCCTCAACGCTCAGTTCCACGAAGTTCTTGATCTGCTTGATGGACATACCTGTATTCTTGAGACAGCAGATCAAACTGAGCCATTCAAGGTCATTCTCCGAGTAAGAGCGTATACCGCTCTTAGTCCGTGCCACGCTTGGCAGGAGACCTTCATTCTCATAGTAACGCAAGACATGCGGGGGTAGCTTAGTTTTTTCCGAAACCTGTTTGATTGAATACGACAAGCGCGTCTCCTTACTCAAGAAGAATAGCAAAGAAAAAAGCGCTTGACAATCGCCTAATGACCCACGCTCTTAAAGTTTGAATCATCTTGTAGCGCAAACACCTATGGCACTAGACACCCTGTAGGCGCTGGGTCAAGTAAAAGATACGCACAGCGTAGCTTAGACCATCTCTCACCTATGCGGTGTGTGTCTCATACTACGCGGTGTGTTCTTCACGTTAGTAGATTAGTGCAAGACTAACGCATGGTTAGAGGAACACTCATACGGAGGTGAGAGCGTCTTCTCCGCGTCTCTGGCACCAATGTCTCTGACACCGCCCGTCACCCCGCCAATACCTCTGACACCCGGAATCGCTCGGTCAGCACACCACTGATAGTTGGGACACCACAGCTCTGACACCAACGTCTCTGACACCACGTCTCTGGCACCAGCAACGCCGCCAGTACCTCTGATACCTCTGAAACCACGTTTCTGGCACTAATGTCTCGATACCCGGAATCGCTTGGGACACCACATCTCTGACGCTAACGTCTGACACCCGGAATCGCTCGGTCAGCACACCACTGATAGTTGGGACACCTTAGCTCTGGCACTAACATCTCGACACCAACGTCTGACACCAGTAACACCTCTGACACCACGTCTCTAGCACCAGCAACGCCGCCAGTACCTC
>JAITFA010000161.1 GCA_031281685.1 Treponema sp.
CCCCCCCCCCCCCCCCCCCCCCCCCCCCCCCCCCCCCCCCCCCCCCCCCCCCCCCCCCCCCCCCCCCCCCCCCCCCCCCCCCCCCCCCCCCCCCAATTTTTTCGTATAACTCCCTATATACAGGAGAATTACGAACCAGCGCGGCGTTTTGCGGCTGTTCAGTGCGAGGAAGAGACGTCAGACTGTACGCGCCCGTAAAGCCTGCGGCTTTTAAACATTCCTCAGGGCGAGGAAAAGACATCAAACCGTATTCGTCCGTGAAGTCTGTAGCTTTTAAACATTCCCTATAGTTCATAATCTTAATTCTATCCCAAACTGAAAAGGGTATCAAGTGATTTTGTGAAAAAGGCAAGAAATTTTTGTGAACTGAATATTTATAGCAGCTTTAAGAACAGGACCGGGGATTGTCCGGCCCTGCTTTCTTAGTCTCGCGGCTCAGGGCGGGAACAGGCGCTTTTCACGTTGTAGTACGAACCAGAGGCGGAGGCGTCGTGAATACCGTGCATCACGTCGAGAACGTGATAGGCAAGCTCGCCAGAGGCGCGGTGAGGGCGGTTCCCGGCGATGGCTTCAGCCATGTCCGTGATGCCAATACCGCGGCTGTTCTCGGAAAAATCTTTCAACAGCGGAATTTCCGACCATGTTTCGGCAAAACCTCGCCGCACATAAACCGGACCCCCAAAGCAGTTTGGATCCGGAACCCTCAGCGAACCTTCTGACCCGTAAATCTCAATGAACGGCAGGGTATGGGAATACACGTCAAAGCTCATGATGATAGTTCCAACCGCGCCAGAGGCAAAGTCAAGCACGCCGGCAATATGGGTCGGTACGTCAACCGTGATGACTTCGCCATAGTGAGGCTGGCTCGTGATGGTACGGGTTTCAAAGCCTTTTTTCGCGGAACCGCAGACCCGCGTGATTGGTCCAAGCAGGTTTATCAGCGCGGTCAGGTAGTATGGACCCATATCGAACATAGGCCCGCCACCGGTCTTGTAGTAGAACTCTGGGTCTGGGTGCCAGGTTTCATGGCCATGGCCAACCATAAACGCGGTTGCGGCGAGGGGACGGCCTATCCATCCATCGTCAATGAGTTTACGGCAGGTCTGAATACCCGCGCCTAAAAAGGTGTCGGGAGCGCCGCCCACGCGCACCTTGTTTTTGGCCGCGACTTCCATCACTTCCCGCGCCTCTTCGCGTTTGGCGCAGAGCGGCTTCTCATCATACACATGCTTGCCGGCTTTGACTGCCGCAAGAGCCACGCCATAGTGGTTCTGCGGCTGGGTGATGTTGAGAACGATGTCCACATCCGGGCTGTTGATAAGGTCTTCGGTTTTGAGAATATGGGGAATTCCATAATCCGCGTTGGCTTTGGCCGCCCGCTCGTGAATGAGGTCCGTAACAGCGCTTACTTTCACCCGTTGCCCGAACATACCCGTCAGATTCTTGAGATAGATGCCGCTGATAGCGCCTACCCCGACTATACCGATACGCTGAATAGCCATTAAAACATCTTCCTTTCGTTTTTAAAATCTTCCGCTGAATACCCATGTTCAACAGCGATCCGCTTTCCTTCCGCAGCCCAAAGCATACCCCGTTTCATAAGCTCCCAAGCCTCTGGAATGTCGAATATATCGTTGTGATGACCCAGGGCATTATAGAAGACCCGCCCATGCCCCCAGCGTTTGGTCCACACCACTGGTACGTCAACCTCGCCGTTAGCCGAGTGATACCATTTGACCGATACGGAGAAGCGCGTGGTCGCCAGTACCTCGTTGGCTGGGTCAACATGGAGGTAGTATTGCTCGGAGCTGACGTCAAAGTCCTTAATCCCCTCGGTAAGGGGATTGGAGCTGCTGATGATATTAACACGGTATGGAGTACCGTCGCCACCCGGATGGGAAACCCAGTTCGCGCCGGTAACAAACTGCCATCCCACATTGGTTCTGAAGGAGTCGCACATACCCCCATGACAGCCCGCCATGCCAACGCCTGAACCGATTGCTTCCATAACTGACCCTTCCTGCTCATTGGTAAGCTGGCCGCCTGTCCAGACCGGCGCGAGCAGGTCCAGAGACATAAGGTAATCCTTGTCTTCCAGAACCGTGAGCGTTTCTGAGAGAGTAAGCTCAAAGCCCTCGGATTCAAGAAAGTCTTTGAAACGCGCACTCACCAGCTTTGGTTCATGCCCGTCCCAGCCTCCACAGAGGATCAACGCTTTTCTTTTCATAGAAATTTCCTTTTGAAGCGAACCGCTTCTCTTTTTAAGTTAAAGATTACCCAGTTAGTGTACACCTGTTTCTGATTTGTACACAAGCTATCGCTCATTGCGGGCTGTGCGTATAGCGAATGTGTTTGAGCTTCTCGTATACACTTGAAAGAAAACTATATGCAATGCTATACTAATCCAAAAGGGGATAAGTATGGCCGAACAACAACAATTAGTTACATTTCAGCTTGGCGAAGAGTTATATGGGATCAATATTATGGATGTGAAGGAGATCGTCCGTGTTCAGACAATTCGGACAATTCCGAACGCTCCTTCGTATGTTGAAGGTATCTTTAACCTTCGCAGTGAGATCATTCCTATTGTGAACCTGCATAAGCGGTTTCATCTGCGGAAGCTGGCGGCATCCGAGGAAGATGAGCTACTGTCCGGCTTTGTCATTCTGGATATTGATGGCATGAAGCTGGGGGTTATCATTGATCGCGTGTCGCGGGTGGTTACTATCGAAAAGGAAGATATTCAGCCACCGCCGCAAATGGTGGCTGGTATAGGCGCGGAGTATATTCAGGGAGTTGTACGTCAGGAGCATGGCTATCTTGTCATTCTGGGTATCCGCGATCTCTTTAATCCCAAAGAACTCCAGAAACTTGTCGGGCTTAATGTTGCTTAAACATGAAAATTGAAGTCTATTCTCCAACCATCAGGCGGAAGGAGATGGACGCGGTTTTGACGGCGCTGGTGGAAGATCAGATTGGCCCAGGCGAGCAAACTAGACTTCTGTTGCAACACGCGAAGGAATCACTGGGTTTTGATTACTGCCTAGCCTTGCGAAGTCCGGCTATCACATTGTACATGGCGCTGAAACTACTCAACCTTGAGGATGGCGCGGGGATACTGATTCCTGCGCTCTCGCCCCGTTACTATCTGCGTGTTATTGAGGACTTGCGCCTCTGTCCCCTGTATTGCGACGTAGCTCCGTTTTCCGCATGTGTGAGCCGTGAGACCATTGAGGCAGCTATGAGCGCCAGACCGGAAGGCGTTGCGCCGCGTGTCGTCATTCTTCATCATACGCTGGGCTTTGCGCCGGACGCCGCTGCCATTAGCCAGATCGGGCTTCCGGTTATTGAAGACATTTCTCAGAGCTATGGCACGGTACGGGAAGAAGGAAAGCCCCTGTCTTCCTCAATGTTTGCGATACTGGGGCTTGAGGCACGGGATATGCTCACTGCGGGTTGTGGAGCCTTGCTTTACTCGGTGAATCGCCGCGACGCCTCAGTGTTGCGGAACCGTGAGAGCGTGCTGCCAGAATACCAACTGCCGGATATGAACGCGGCAATGGCGACTGTGCAGTTCCGGGAGGCCGCTAAAAACCTTGAGAAGCGTCGGGAGATCGCGCAAATCTATGTCCAGAGCGCCATGCGGACGCGGCATAAGCGTTTCATACAGGATGAATCCTACAACAACTATGCCTTTCCCCTGATCCTTGAGAGCGGCGTGAAAGATGTGAAGGCTTATGCTAAACGCAAGGAAATTGTCGTGGAAAGCGCCTTTGACGAGACGCTTGTGGGAAGCGGCGCGATTCCTTCGAGTCTCTGCCCTGAAAGTTACTCCCTGTCTCTGCGAACCGTGCTTTTCCCCCTCTATCCCCGCCTGGGGACTCTAGCCATCGAGAAAATTGCTAAGCTGATTGGTACATTGCCATAAAGGAGATAAGTATGCTCAAGAAGGCGTTGCTCTTTATCAATACCTACAAGACCGGCGCCCAGGCTCTGGCAGATGAAATAAACGAGGAACTCACAAGGCAAGGCTTCCTCACTGATAAATTGTCGCTGGAGTCTGAAGAGTCTAAAGCCGAGGCTTCGGCGCTTAACCTATACGATCTCGCGTTCAGCCTGGGCGGGGACGGAACCGTACTGTTTGCGGCGCGCGCTTTGGCGTGTTTCGGTACGCCAATCTTCCCGATCCATTTAGGGACGCTTGGGTTTATCGCGTCTGTGCTGCCTGAGCAATGGGCTGACACGTTTAGACAATGGCAGGCGGGCAAGGTGGGGCTTTCCCGGCGGCTCATGCTTGAAGTGCGGGTTGAACGGGCTGATAAGGTTGTGGTACTCGGAACCTGTCTTAACGATATTGTTATTTCCGCGTCAGGCATCGCCAAACTGATACGCCTCAAGGTAGAGTTCAGCGCGTCGCTTGGTCTCGGTGAATACCGCTCTGATGGGCTGATCGTTGCCACGCCGACCGGTTCTACCGCCTATTCCATGTCAGCCGGCGGCCCGATCCTCGATCCTGAGATGGACGCGCTTATCATTAACTCAATCTGCTCTTTCAGTCTGTCGAGCAGGCCGCTTGTCGTGCCTGCCGGTGAAACCATTGTTATAAGAGTTGAGTCGTGCCAGCGTAGCGGCGTGCTTCTGACCCTCGATGGTCAAGTTACCCAGAGCCTTGAACCCAATGACCGCATATATGTGAAACAAGCGCCCTATCGGGCTACCTTTATCGCGTCAGACCGGAGCGTGTTTTACGAGGCGCTCCGCGCCAAGCTCTCGTGGTCTGGTAGCGCAGGCGGCGCTGGCAAAGCTGGCGATGGAGGCGGCCATGCTTGAAGAACTGAGTATCAGAAATTTCGCCCTTATTGAAAATCTATCCCTTAGCTTTGATCGGGGATTCACCGTGTTAAGCGGTGAAACCGGCGCAGGCAAGTCCATCATTGTAGGCGCCTTGAGCTTTTTGTTAGGCGCAAAGGCGGACGCCAACTCGATCCGCAGCGGCGCTGAGGAAACCAGCGTGTCCGCCGCGATTTCGGTAAACGCGAAAAACGATGAGGCTCGCGCTTGGCTTACCCAGCGGGACATTCTTTTGGACGAAGATCGGCTTGTTGTGAGACGGAACCTCAAAACCAGCGGGCGCGGTTCCATGTATATCCAGAATGTGCCGCTCACCCGCAATGAGCTTGCGGAGTTCATGGCTCTGCTCTTTGACCTGCACGGCCAGCATACCCATGAATCCCTGCTGAGGCGGGAGAATCATCGCAAGTATCTGGACCGTTTTGCCCTGCTTGAAACTGAGACCACTGCGTATAACGAGCGGTTTCTTGAGCTGGCTGAGAAAAAGAAGGCGTTTGAGGCAAAGCTAAGTTCAGCGCGAGAACGGGAAGAACAGCTTGAGATACTGCGTTATGCGATAGAGGAAATCACGAGCGCCGCGCCTAAAAGCGGGGAGATTCGGGAACTGGAAAACGAGGCTGCGCGTCTGGGAGACTTCGAGAAACTAGCGGAACAGGTGAATAACGCCGCAGGTTCCTTCTTTGATGATGAAGTTTCGGTTCTGAGCTTGGCGCGCAGAACCCGTCCGGCGCTTGAAAGCGCTGTTGCCATTGACGAATCGCTCGCCACGCTTCGTAAGCGTGTGGATGACCTTTATTACGAAGCCGAGGACATTGCCAGCGAATTCCGCGCCTATCGTGAGGAACTGACGTATGACCCCCGTCGTCTTGAAGAAGTGGAGGAACGGCTTGCCCTGCTCTACCGGCTCAAGAAAAAGTATGGAAACGGGGACGAAGCCGCGCTCCTGCGATACCGGGCTGAGGCTGAGGCGGAGATTGACGCGCTTTCCCACGCTGAGGAAAACCGGGAAAAGCTAAAAGAAGAGATTGCGGCGCTTGAAAAAGACATTGCCACCCGCGCCATAAGCATAAGCGCGAAACGCAAAGCCGCCGCGTTGCGCTTGGGTTCGACAGTGGGCGAAGTCCTTGGGCGACTGGGTATGCCTGCGGCGCGTTTTCTGGTTACGGTTAAAACCAGCCCCGTTGGACCGTGGGGCATGGATGAGGTGAACTTTCTTATATCAGCCAATAAGGGCGAGCCTGAAAAACCGCTTGCCCGCATAGCCAGTGGCGGCGAGCTATCCCGTATCATGCTGGCCATCAAAACCGCGCTTTCCGGCGCTGACACGCTTGAAACGCTGGTGTTTGACGAGATCGATACCGGCATCGGTGGAGAAGTTGCCATAACTGTAGGTGAATATCTGGCGAGGATTAGCGCCCTGAAGCAGATCTTCTGCGTTACCCATCTGGCCAGTATCGCGGTTCGTGCCGATAATCATGTTAAAGTCGTGAAGACATCCGAGGGTGAACGGACTATCACTAGTGTCAAGGAACTGCGCTCAAAAGAACAGCGTGAAGAAATAGCGCGTATGCTCTCTGGCGATGCGGGAACCGCAGCACTCGCCCATGCCGATGACTTACTCGCAAAATATCATCATAGGTGAAAAGAATGGCAAAATTTTCAGAAGCTGAACGTGAACTTTACTTAAAAAGAACCGCTTCATATAAAGCAAGGATTGATACGCTCTTGCAGGAGGAAAAGCGTCTGCTTGAGCAAGAAGCCAGCGATCCCTGCTCGTGTCTCGCGCTGGCCGAGACTACCCTGAATATCAGCTCGTATTACATCGTATTTCAAAAACTTTCCTTCGCTATACTCAATATACCCGATGATTCGGTTCTCACCGATGCCAGAAAGTATATAATAAAAGGTATAAGCTATCTTGAGACGGTTACTACCAATAGGGTTGACGTGCCTTTTTCCGACTATGAGGACAAACTCGCCACTATTGAAGCCGCGGATCCAACACAGCGTTACCACATAGCGCAGAAGCTGGGACTCACACTTGACCTGTTTGAACAGGCACTTGGCGGGAATTCCCGCTGGAAGTGGTTTTGTGTTGAACTGATAGGTAAGGCCGCCGCAATAATAAAGAACCTCATCGACCTTAAAAAGATCGCCGCAAACACGGATTTCTATTCCCCGTGGTATGAATCGACGACTAAACATGTACTCCTTGCTAAACAAATGCTTCTGAAGGCTTCTGACCGGTATCACCTCCGCTATGAGGTCGCCACGAATCAG
>JAITFA010000157.1 GCA_031281685.1 Treponema sp.
GTAGCAGAATTGTTTTTGTTGATTTTACCGAATATAATTTACCGGTTATTCTTGATTCATATTACCACACGATAAAGAGTGATGGCAAAAAAATATTGGTTATCCTGAAAAACGGCGAATAACGCCGATGCTCTGATAACAGATTAGCCTTGGGTTGCCAGCGCGACGGCGACGACGCAAGCTGTTTCGGTTCGTAAAGCCCGATCGCCCAGGGAGAGCCGCGTGAAACCGGCGGACTCCAGGCGCTCACGCTCCTGCTCAGACCATCCACGTTCGGAACCAACGGCTATTACCACAGTGCGCGTTTTGGACGTGAGGCGCGAAAATATGCCGACAGGTCGGATATTATCCGCCGCGATGAGCCGTGAGACGCTATGCCAGGGACGCGCCGCCAACCACGCCCCAAGGCTGGGATACACAGCCAGTACCGGCAATAGCGTGTCTCGCGCCTGAACTGCGCCCTCAATGAGCGCGTCCCGCGCCCCGCCATTGGTAAGCAGGGTGGTGTCACGGTAGCTTTTTTCACCAAGCTCAGTACCCATAAGGTCAATGGCTTCCACACCCATATTCGCCATGTCGCGCAGGAGCCGCCGAATTTGTATGGGACGGGGGAAGCCCACCGCCAGCCGTACCAGAAGGCGTGGCGGCGGCTCTTCCCTCAGGTCAAGCGAAACTTCGATAGAGCCATCGCTATTGACACGCTTAATACACCCTACGCCCCGTTTCCCGCCCAAAACGCCGGCATCAAAGTAATCGCCCATGGTTTTATGCAAGACCTTGAGCAGATGTACGGCGCGTGGGTCGCGCTTAGGAAGCGGGACACCGCGCTCGTGTTCCTCAAAAAGAATAAGGTTCACGTCTGACACCACATTGACCCAGATACCCTGTTATTGAATTGTAATTTTGCCCCACGCAGAGGTCTCCCATTCCAGCGCGTTAACAGCGGCGACATAGGCTTTAACCGACGATTCCACAATGTCGGTGGAGACTCCACGTCCGTTCCAGCGCCTGCCATCTTTGGTTATTTTAACCATGGTCTCACCCTGGGCGCTTTTACCGCCAGTGATGGCGCCAAGCTCGTAAAGCTCCAGCCCCACCTCTTTGCCGGTAATCATATCAACTGCCTTAAACGCCGCGTCTAAGGGACCATTGCCAACAGCGGCTTTTTCGTACAGACTGCCGTCCTTGTGCCTGAGCCGGATCGTTGCCGTGGAACTCAAGCCAGCAACCGAATTGATGAGCCAGTGGTCGAGTGACCAAGTTTCGGGAATCGACGCTGACACACCCATGACCAGCGCCTCAATGTCGCGGTCACTGACCACTTTTTTCTTGTCAGCCAGCAGTTTGAACTGCGCAAACACGCTGCTCTGTTGCTCTTCGTTAAGGCTTATGCCCAGTTCCTTGAGGCGCTCCTCAAAGGCGTGACGGCCAGAGTGTTTGCCCAGAACCATACGGTTTTGCGGAATACCAATGGATTCAGGCGTCATGATCTCATAAGTTTCACGGTTCGCCATGACCCCGTGCTGATGTACGCCCGCTTCGTGGGCAAAGGCATTTTCCCCCACTATCGCTTTGTTGGGCTGTACCTTGACGCCAGTAACCTGGCACACGAGACGGCTTGTCGCGTAAATCTGGGTGGTGTCGATGTTGGTATTGATAGCCCAGAAATCCTTGCGTACCCGCAGCGCCATCACCAGTTCCTCCAGTGATGCGTTACCAGCCCGCTCTCCAATGCCGTTAATCGTACATTCGAGCTGCTCCGCACCCGCGCCTAGAGCCGCGAGGCTGTTCGCCACAGCAAGTCCAAGATCGTTGTGACAATGTACGGAGAGCCGCGCCTTTTCTATACCCGGCGTGTGTTCCCTGATGTAGCGAATACGCTCGGCAAACTCCGGCGGCAGAGCGTAACCAACGGTATCAGGGAAATTCACTGTTGTGGCTCCCGCCGCTATAGCCTCACCAAAGACCTTGCACACAAAGTCAGGGTCGCTTCTGAAAGCGTCTTCCGCAGAGAATTCCACGTCTTCGCAGAACTTACGGGCGTACTTTACTGACGCGATGGTCTGTTCAAGCACCTGCTCAGGCGTCATTTTTAACTTGTACTCCATGTGTACAGGGGACGTAGCAATAAAAAGGTGAATACGCGGGCTTACCGCGTTTACCAGCGCCTCTTTACCAGCGTCAATGTCCTTTTCCAGAGTGCGGCACAACGCCGCTACTGTACTATTCCTGATAAGTCCCGCGATGGTCTTTACCGATTCCAGATCGCCGGGACTGGACGCGGGAAAGCCCGCCTCAATGATGTCAACGCCCAAGCGTTCCAGCCGCAGGGCTACGTCGATTTTTTCCTGCACGTTCATTGAGCATCCGGGAGATTGTTCCCCATCGCGTAACGTGGTGTCGAATATTTTTATCTGTCTGGTCATATATTCCTACTGTTTGGATCAGGCATGGCTCGTCATTGTACGGACACGGTATGCTGTGCGTAACTCGCCGTCTGACGTATTCCGCTGCCGCTTATCTGTCCACCTTGGGGAGCCAGCTCATCATGGAACGCAGTTCGCGTCCAACCTGCTCAATAGGGTGAGCGGCTTCGATAGCGCGGAGGCGGTTGAAGTTCGGGCGATTCACCTGATTCTCCAGAATCCATTCGCGGGCGAACTTACCGGTCTGTATGTCTTTGAGTATCCCGCGCATGGCTTTCTTGGTATCCTCGGTGATAACCTTGGGACCGCTGACATAGTCGCCGTACTCGGCGGTGTCAGAGATCGAGTAACGCATGAAGGAAAGCCCGCCCCGATTAACAAGATCAATGATGAGCTTCATCTCATGCATCACCTCGAAATAGGCGCTTTCCGGCTGATACCCTGCCTCAGTCAGCACCTCATAGCCACACTTCATCAGCGCCGATACGCCGCCGCACAACACTGCCTGCTCACCAAAAAGGTCGGTCTCGGTTTCTTCCTTAAATGTAGTTTCGAGAACCCCTGCCCGTGCGCCGCCAATAGCGGCGGCATAGGCAAGCCCCAGCCGCTTGGCATTACCAGTGGCATCCTGATGAACGGCGATGAGGCACGGTACCCCTGCGCCCGCCTGATACTGCTCGCGGACCGTATGACCGGGACCTTTTGGCGCGATCATCACAACGTTTACCTCCGGCGGGGGAATGATCTGCCCAAAGTGAATGTTAAAACCGTGTGCAAAGGCAAGCGTCTTGCCGGGCTTGAGCGCGGGCTTAATCGACTCCTGATATAACCTTGCCTGCTTTTCGTCGTTGATGAGGATCATGATGAAATCAGCGGCTTCAGC
>JAITFA010000221.1 GCA_031281685.1 Treponema sp.
CGCAGGAATTGATCAAGGCCGCTGTTACCGATTCGCTCTCTTGGCAGGGCGAGTATGAGTACACCCCGTTCTTCAACAGGCATTGGCAGCCCAAGTTCCGCAGGTAAGCCTGTTGCCGCAGGGTATGCCAGAAGCGCCGCCAGTTCCTGAAGATTGCCGCCAGCTATGTCGCCGCCTGAATAGCCCACGCTAAGCTCCATGCCGCGCTCAGCGTATTCCGCGACAATGGCGAGGGCGCTTTCGCAGAGCAGGTCAACGCCGCAGCGAGCGGCTTCTTCGCTATAGCACGCGCTGTCAGCCTGTGTGTCCACCAGTATAAGCAGTTGCGAATGGGGCGGCGGCTCTGGTTCTCCTTCCCTGATAAAGAGTTCGCCACTGTGTCCATAGAGTTTCCAGTTGATACGCCGGGGATCGTCCCCCGGAACGTATGGCCGGTGATCGATGAAGTTGTCAGTACGCAGAAAACGGGGCGCGTTTCGCTGTTCCTCACCGCCGGAACGGGTTTGGATCGGAAGCGGTTCCGCCAGCTTCGGTATGGCAAGCAGACGGCAACCCGTATCCACCGGAACCCGCAAACAAAGCTGAAAAAAACCAAGGGCGTCAAACAGCATAAGCTGGTCGGCGTCGCTGGTATTACTGTAATACGCGCCTCGTTCCTGTATAGGGAACGTGTTTACCCTGTTTTTCAAAAAGTCTGGATCAAACCTATGGCGAACACGCCGCCTGTCCTTTGTTATAACACGCAGCTCATAGCGGATAAGGATTCCGGGCAGACGGATAAATCGCTTACTTTCATAAGGCGCATTCAGGGCAAAGGCAAACTCGACCTGTTCGCCAGCGCGTATCTGCCGAGTGAGTATCCGCACCGATGCGGCTGCGGCTTTCTTCCGGTTCACAAGTCCCAAAAACAGCGTTATCAGAAAGCAATAACCCAGAGTTACCAGAAACACCGCGCCTACCAGACTGAGCGCAATCTCCGCCCGCAGTCTGCCCGCGAGAAGCGCGATGACGGTGAGGATAAGCACACACACACCCAGCTTTTGTGGAACAGGAAACACCTGCTTATGCGCTGCGCCAGCGCCCGCCACTCTAGCGGCGCGCTTCGAGCCGCGCAAGGCAGATCTCCCGAATCAGCTTTTCACCGCTGAACTTCACCTCAGCTGCAAGCGCTTCCTTGAGTTTCAGCCGGTGCAGCAGAACCGGCGCGGCAATAGTGATGAGGTCCTCATCAATAACATAAGTTCGCCCCCGTATGAGCGCCAGCGCCCGTACCGCAGCCAGAAAGTGCAAGCCAGCACGGGGCGAAGCGCCCAGCAGAAAAGCGCGGTGTATCCGCGTATCCCGAACTATGTCGGCTATGGCTTCCTGTAGCGTGGGATGACAAAACAGCCCCGCCGCCTCTTCCTGGGCGCCAAGAAAGTCCCGTGCGCTTATAAGCGGCTCAAGCTGGTTCAGAATGTTTTCCGACGGATTTTGCGTAAGGATCGCGAGTTCCGCGTCGCGGTCAGGATAACCAAGGGATAGACGCATCATGAAACGGTCAAGCTGGGCAGTGGGCAGGGGAAACGTTCCCTCACTCTCAATGGGGTTTTCAGTGGCTATAACAAAAAACGGCTCAGGCGGCTGATGAGTCGTGGCTCCTATCGTAACCTGCCGCTCAGCCATCACCTCAAGCAGAGCCGACTGTACCTTTGGGGTGCTGCGGTTAATCTCATCAGCCAGCACGATGTTAGCCAGCACTGGTCCAGGCATAAAACGAAATGCATGGAGTTCCTGATCAAACACATCAACGCCGGTGATGTCGTAGGGCAAAAGGTCGGGCGTGAACTGTATCCGCTTAAACACAAGCGGACCATTGTCGCCGGAAATCAGCCGCGCCACGGTTTTAGCAACGGTCGTCTTCCCCAGCCCAGGGTTATCCTCGATAAGGATGTGTCCTCGGGCAAGCAGTCCCGCAAACAAAAGTTCCAGAAACTCCCGCTTCCCCTGAATAATGTGCTCCACGCCATTGATTAAGGCGTTTACCGCCTCTTCACCTTTCATAATAAGAGCATGACCAGAAGCAGGTGTTTTTGCAAGCTATGGACGCGCCCATGGCCGATGAGTACACTGAGCTAAATAAAATTTAATTATATAATGGGTGAAGACATGGCAACTATCTATATTGATATGGAAGATGGTTTGAAACGGGTGATGAATAATAAGAAGCTCTACACGCGCTTACTCTCGAAGTTCAAATCCGGTACTGATCTGCAGGCGCTTACCGCTGCTGTGGCTGCGGGCGACTACGAGAAGGCTGAGATTGAGGCTCATACGATAAAAGGTATAGCTGGTAATCTTTCCCTTACCGAACTTTTTAAGCAGTCTCAGGAACTTGATATGAAGTTCAAGGCTAAGCTGGCAAAACCCACTGAGGTAGTGATCACGCAGGAGACGATTGAGCCGTTGTTAAGCTGCTTTGAAAACACGCTGATAAGCATAGACAAGGTATTGGCGGACTATGCCTGATACAAACGTGCCAGACACCGTTTTAGTGGTCGATGATATTGAACTGAATCTGATGATCCTGGAAGAGATTCTCCAAGACACGTACAAGGTTATCAGCGCCGATAACGGCATCGCGGCTCTTGAGGTCTTGCACAGGGTAAAGCCCTTGCCCAAGCTGATCCTTCTCGACCTGTATATGCCGCGGATGAACGGCCTTGCCATGTTTGAGATTATGAAAGCTGATGAGGCGCTCAAACGTATTCCGGTTATTTTTATAACCAGTTCAGATTCCGAAACCGAGGCGCTCTCTGCGGGCGCGGTTGACTTTATCTCAAAGCCTTTCCTGCCTGAAATCGTGAAGCTCAGGGTACGAAATCAGATTAAGCTCAAGAACTACAGCGACAGCCTTGAGGAAATGGTGGCTCAAAAAGCCGCCGAGATCACCGCAACCCTGGACAACATCCTCCAGGCCATGGCGAACATCATTGAGTACCGTAACCTTGAGTCCGGCAGCCATGTGAAGCGCACCCAGTTTTTCTCCAAGGCGCTCATCGATCACATCATCGACAAGGGCTTGCCCTACTCAAAAGAACTGAAGGAAATGGGACCAGACCTCATCGTCAAATCCGTGGCTTTGCACGATGTGGGCAAGATCGGCATCCCAGACAAGATTTTACTCAAGCCGGGCAAGCTCGATCCTTACGAGTTTGAGGTTATGAAAACCCATACCACCATTGGAAAGCAGATCATTGAGTCAGTCCTCTCCAATACTGAAGCCGCGTATCTCCAGCATTGCCGGGACATCTGCTACTATCACCACGAGCGATTTGACGGCAAGGGCTATCCCCAAGGCATTGCCGGAACCGAGATTCCTCTGCCGGCGCGCCTCCTGTCTCTGGTCGATGTGTATGACGCGCTAGTGAGTGCGCGGGTGTATAAGTCCGCGTTTTCTTACAGCAACGCCATGCAGATCATCGTCGATGGACGAGGAATCCAGTTTGACCCCCAGCTTGTTGACGCGGTAGTGATGATTCAGGACGAGTTCGAGGCAATCTCCCAGCGACTCCAATAGGCAAAGGTATGCCGGAACAAGCGTTTGATAAGTACACAATCCTCAAAAACTACTTTGGCTTTACCAAGTTCCGCCCCGGACAGGAGAAACTTATCAATGCCCTGCTCGAACAGCGGGACGTACTCGCGGTGATGCCCACTGGTGCGGGGAAATCGCTCTGCTATCAGACGCCCGCCCTCCTGCTCGAAGGGCTTACCGTGGTGATTTCGCCCCTGATCTCACTTATGAAGGATCAGGTAAGCTCACTTTCAAGCGCAGGGATTCCGGCTGCCTATCTTAACAGCAGCCTTACGACTGAGGAATACTACGAAACCATAGCAAACGTCCGTAACGGTACGTGTAAGATTCTTTACATAGCTCCAGAACGACTCAAACGGGACGATGTTCATGTACTGGGAGGGAACTTAGGTATATCGCTGGTGGTCGTTGACGAGGCGCACTGCATCTCTCAGTGGGGACATGATTTCCGGCCAAGCTACCTGCTCATCAACGAGTTTATCAAGCGACTCAATATGCGGCCCGCCATTGCCGCGTTCACTGCCACTGCCACGGACAAGGTGAAAAACGACATACTTGCCACGCTCAAACTCGACAACCCCCTTATCCTCTCCACAGGGTTCAACCGCGAAAACCTCTATTTTGAGGTACAGAAGCCCAAAGACAAGTTCTTCGCCCTGATTCGCTACCTCCACGCTCACATTGACAAGAGCGGCATTGTGTACTGCGCCACACGCAAGACTGTCGATGAGTTGCGCGAGGCTCTGAGCGTAAAAGGCTTTGCGGTTACGCGCTATCACGCGGGACTTGAGGACACGGAACGCCGCGAGAATCAAGACGACTTCATCTACGACCGCAAGCCCCTCATGATCGCCACCAATGCCTTTGGCATGGGTATCGACAAGTCCAATGTGTCCTTTGTGATCCATTACAATATGCCTAAGAACATCGAAAGCTATTATCAGGAAGCGGGAAGGGCTGGCCGTGACGGTAGTCCGGCGGATTGCATCTTGTTTTACAGCCCCAGAGACATACGGATCAACGAATTCCTGATAAACAAGTCCCAGGGAGACGAGCTTCCCAAAGACGAGACCATCATTGCCCATAACTTGAGCCTGCTCAAAGCCATGACCTACTATGCCACAAGCGACGACTGCCTGCGCTCCCGCCTGCTCGCCTACTTTGGTGAGCAAGCGCCCAGCTACTGTGGGAACTGCTCGAACTGTAACACCCTCTTTGAAAGCACTGACATCACGATCCCCGCGCAAAAGATCATCTCCTGCGTCTACCGTATTGAACAGCGGGGACGGCGTTTTGGCAAACTCATGCTTATTGACATTCTGCGGGGAAGCAAAAATCAGAAACTGCTGCGGGATCACCTCGACACGCTTAGTACCTACGGCATCATGGCTGACACCAGCGTCCATCGAATTAGAACGATTGTTGATTACCTAGTAAAAGAAGGCTACCTCTCGCTCTCCAGCGACGAGTATCCGGTACTCAGCCCTTCGCCGCGTTCCGGGGAGATCATCTTTGAAAAGAAAAGCCTGTCGATGATGCTGCCAAAAGAGGCGGAACCTCCGCGCTTTGTGGTCAGCCAACAGGTAGGAAACCTGACGGAACTCGAACAAGGGCAGGTGGACGAAGCCCTGTTCATCAAACTGCGTGAGTTGCGGAGTCGTCTGGCAAAAGACGCCCATGTGCCAAGCTACATCATCTTTTCCGACGCCTCGCTTCGGGAGATGAGCCGCAAAAAGCCCCGCACCCTTGATCAGTTTCAGGGCATTAGCGGCGTGGGTCTGGTCAAAATGGGCAAATACGGCGAAATGTTCACAAAACTCATCAGGGAACACGCCAAACCTGAATCGTGATTGCAAGCGGTGTAGATTGTGGCACGGTCGCGTCTATGCTCCGGCTCCCGTTTGTTCTGTCTCAAACCCAATGTGATTTGCCCCAAACGAAGTTTCGTTTGCCTCAAAGGAAAAGTCGTTTGCCATAAACGAACTTTCGTTTGCCCCAAAGGAAAAGTCGTTTGCCTCAAAAGAAAAGTCGTCTGCCCCAAACGAACTTTCGTTTGCCCCAAAAGAAAAGTCGTTTGCCTCAGACGAACTTTCGTTTGTCCCAAAGGAAATGTCGTTTGCCTCAAAGGAAAACCGGGTTCCCCGGATGTTCGCGGAGATGCCACGCCCACTGGCGCCAGAGACCCGCAACTGGTGCTGGAACGCCTCCCACTGGTGCCAGAGACCCGCGTCTCGCGCCAGAGATGCCGCACTCACTGGTGCCAGAGACCGCCATGTCTGGTGCTGGAGCGTGGTACTCACTAGTGCCAGAGACCCGCCCACCGGCGCCAGAGACCCGCGTCTCGCGCCAGAAGATGCCGCGCCCACTGGTCCAGAGACAGCCGCGTCTGGTGCCAGAGATGCCACACCCACTTGTGCCAGTGATACCGCACACACTGGCGCCAGAGATACCGCTTCTGGTACCTGAGATGCCACGCCCACTGGGACCAGAGACCCGCAGCTCGCACCAGAGTGCCGCCCACTGGTGCCAGAGACCGCCGTGTCTG
>JAITFA010000070.1 GCA_031281685.1 Treponema sp.
AAGAATCCCAATATATTGTAATACCATATCATAATCTCCTTACTTTTGTATACTATACACATTTCTTAGCCTTGTCAATATTCACAGACACGACAATATTGATGATCATTGGAGACTGCTTGAGCCGGTTTCCCGGAATGGCTATTGTCAATGTCTTTGATCCTGTCGAAGTATAGAGGAACACTGGGCGTTCCTTGAAACGCCTGAATGTGAGGCTTGAATGTATGCGCGCCATCAACCGGCTCAGCCGGACTCGCGGATTGTGCTGCTGGAGCTACCTTGACATGCAGCTGTGTTGTTATAGAAGATAGGGCTAAGAACTTTTCTTCTATTAGGAGACTTTATGATGAATACAAAAGCACTGGAAAAGGTTGCGTTGACTATCCGCGCACTTTCGATTGACGCGATTCAGAAAGCGAACTCCGGTCATCCGGGGCTGCCTATGGGGGCTGCTGAATTAGGCGCCATACTCTATGGCGAATTGCTCAGGCACGACCCGGCAGACCCGGAATGGCCGGATCGGGACCGCTTCGTGCTTTCGGCGGGACACGGTTCCATGTTCCTCTATTCCTTGCTCTTTCTTTCTGGTTATAAGGACTTGACCCTTGAGGATTTGAAGACATTCCGCCAAGTCGGTTCCCGCGCCGCCGGACACCCGGAGTATGGGCGCGTTGGTGGCATTGAGATGACCACCGGGCCGCTTGGTCAGGGCATTGCCACGTCAGCGGGCATGGCTATTGCCGAGACCATGCTTGCGGCGCGTTTTAATACAGCCACGTGGAAGATTGTTGACCACTATACCTACGCTTTTGTGGGAGACGGCTGTCTTGAAGAGGGGGTTTCCTCTGAGATAAGTTCCCTTGCGGGCCACCTCAAGCTGGGTAAGCTCATTGTGTTCTATGATTCCAACAAGATAACGATTGACGGCAGCACAGAGCTTTCCTTTACTGAGGATACGGCGAAACGTTACGAGGCTTATGGCTGGCAGGTACTTCGAGGTTCCATGTACGATTTTGAGGAAATCGCTCGTCTTACGAAAGAGGCTAAGGCTGAAACAACGAAGCCGAGCATTATCATTCTGCAATCAATCATTGGGAAAGGCTCGCCCCATAAGCAGAATACCGCTGATATTCACGGAGCGCCGCTGGGGGCTGAGGAAGTGGCCGCAACCCGCGCAGAGCTTGGTATCCCCGGTGATTTCTATGTTGCGCCTGAAGCTGCGGACTACTTCACAGCGAAACAGGTTGAGTGGAAGCAGACCCGTGAGGCATGGATTGCGGAATTCGAGCAATGGTCAAAGGAAAACCCGTCCAAACGCGCTGAATGGGACTTCTTTTATGGAAAAACGTGTGCGCCAGCCGCGCTTCCCACGTTTACGGTGGGCGATAAAATCGCCACGCGGAGCGCGGGGAACAAGGCGCTTGGCGCAATAGCCGTTGCCAACGCGAATCTGGTGGGCGGTTCCGCAGACCTCAAAGGCCCTAACGCCGTGGGTTTCAAGGCTCCGGTTTACAATGCCGATGAGCGCGGGGGTCGTTATCTGCACTTTGGCATCCGTGAATTCGCCATGGCTGCCATTTCAAACGGTATCCTCTTACACGGCGGGCTTCGCGCCTTCTGCTCAACCTTCATGGTGTTTTCCGACTACCTTCGTCCGGCGCTCCGGCTTTCCGCGCTTATGAAGTTGCCGGTTATCTATGTGTTTACCCATGACTCGATCTTTGTGGGGGAAGATGGTCCCACTCATCAACCTGTGGAACACCTTGCATCGTTCCGCATCATACCCGGTATGCGTGTACTGCGTCCGGCTGACGCGGAAGAAGCTGCGGAAGCGTGGGTTATGGCTATGGAGCGACTGGAGGGGCCGACGATTCTCGCGCTTTCGCGGCAGAACATCACGGTTTTTGCCAAAGAAGACCCGGACTGGCGGCACACGATTCGTACTGGCGCGTACATTGTGAAAAAAGCCGCTGAAAAGCCTGATGTGATTGTGATTGCCACTGGTTCGGAGGTAGGGATTGCCCTGGAAGCCGCAAACAAAACTGCTGATAAGCGGGTACGGGTCGTGTCCATGATAAGCCGCGAACTCTTTGAGGCGCAGCCCAATGCTATACAGGAAATGATTGTTCCGAAGGGCGTGCGGGTCGTAACCTGTGAGGCTGGCGTGAAAACCGGTTGGGAACGCTGGGCTAAACCGGAAGACATACTTTCCCTCGACCGTTTTGGCGAATCAGGTCCTGCCGCCAAAGTCGGCGAGTATCTCAACATCTCCGCCGACGCTCTGGTCAAGCTCATCAACCGTTAACCAAAAGGGGGAAGCGCAATACCACTTCCCCCTGATCTTTATGCTGTTAAGGGGGAATACTGACGCTCATACTTGCTATGTTCTCAGAAAGAGCAAGCGCGATACCATTTCTCCCTTGATTCAGCCCAATGCAACGCCATACGCCCTGTAATAGTGGACATTCAGTTTTATAGTTATGATATTCTAGGTAAAGATTTTAACTAAAAGTAGAAGGACTTGTTATGCCAGAACAAAATGTTATCCCTATAGATCAAATACTGCCCAATAAATTACCGCTCGTAGCCCTTATGGGGCGTCCTATATTTCCCGGTATCTTCACGCCCATCCTGATTAGCAACCCGCCTGACGTGAGGGTGGTCGAGGAGGCGGTTATCACTGACGGGTATATCGGCCTTGTGCTGATGCAGACCGAGACTGAGACGCCAGCTATCACCGACCTCTATCAGGTGGGAACTGTGGCAAAGATTGTGAAGAAGATCAATATGCCTGAAGGGGGTGTAAACATTTTTATATCAACCCTGCGGCGCTTCTGTATCAAAAAAACGCTCCATGCTACCAGCCCCATCGTAGCAGCGGTCGAGTATCTGGATGACGAGGAAGACGCGACCAGTGAGGTTAAGGCGCTCACGCGGGCGCTTATCAGCGAGATGAAGCAAATCTCTGAGAATAACCCGCTGTTCTCTGAAGAAATGCGGCTCAACATGATTAATATCGATCATCCGGGAAAGATCGCGGACTTCATTACCAGTATTTTGAATATCGAAAAGGCAGAGCAGCAGAAGATTCTGGAAACCCTCAATGTTCGTAAACGCATGGAGCAGGTATTGGTCTTTATCAAGAAAGAGCAGGAACTCTTGCGGATACAGAAGCGGATTCAGAAAGAGATCAACGAGAAAATCGAGAAGTCCCAGCGGGACTACTTCCTCAAAGAGGAACTCAAAGCCATCAAGACCGAGCTGGGCATGGCTGCGGATGCGAAGAGTTCTGAGTACCAGCGCTTTAGGGAAAAGCTGGACACCTTTAACTTTGAGGGCGAGATTAAGGAAGTGGTGGAACAGGAGCTTGAAAAGTTTAACCTCATGGACCCTAACTCCGCCGAGTTTGTGGTTACGCGGAACTATCTTGATACCATTGCCTCGCTTCCGTGGAGCGACGCGGCTCCAGAGGAGTTTGACCTCAAGATCGCCACACAGATACTTGAAAACGATCATTATGGTCTGAAAGATGTGAAAACCCGCATCATGGAGTACCTCGCGGTTCGCAAGCTCAGGAAAAGCATTGGTATGGATAAGGGTAAGCCAGCCGGTTCCATTGTGTGCCTTGTGGGACCGCCCGGAGTGGGAAAGACCTCGGTGGGAAAGTCTATTGCCCATGCACTAGGAAAAGAATTTTTCCGCTTTTCAGTAGGCGGTATGCGGGATGAGGCTGAGATCAAGGGGCATCGGCGCACCTACATCGGCGCCATGCCCGGCAAGATACTCCAAGGATTGCGTATCGCTAAAACCAAAGACCCGGTGTTCATGATTGACGAGATCGACAAGATGGGCGCCAGCTTTCAGGGCGATCCGGCAAGCGCCCTGCTTGAGGTGCTTGATCCTGAGCAGAACAACAGCTTCCGCGATCATTACCTCGACCTTCCTTTCGACATATCCCAGATATTCTTCATTGTTACGGCTAATACCCTCGACACAATTCCTTCTCCACTCCTTGATCGTATGGAGATCATTGAATTGCCCGGTTATATTGATACTGAAAAGCTGGAAATCGCTAAACGCTATCTTATCCCTAAAAGCCTTGAGAAGAACGGCCTCAAGAAGAATCAGGTTAAGTATACGCGGGAATCCCTGCTTCACATCGCCAATGGCTATGCGCGGGAAGCGGGGGTGCGTGCCTTTGAGAAGAACCTCGACAAGATACACCGCAAGCTGGCAAAGCAGATTGTCGAAGAGAGTGAGAAGATGGATGTCGGCGCCACTACCCGTGGCGAGGAGAGGGGGCAGACGCTCAAGTTTTCCATTGACAAGAAGCTTATCGAGAAGCATTTAGGCAAGCCCATATTCCCGGAAGGCGCGATCAAGCGGGCTGACCGACCGGGCATGTCGGTGGGTCTCGCGTGGACAAGCATGGGCGGCGATACCCTTGTGATTGAGGCAACCTCTGTGCCTGGCGAGGCGGGTCTCACCCTCACCGGCAAGATGGGCGACATTATGAAGGAATCAGCCTCCATTGCCATGACCTACGCACGCAAGCTCGGAACCGAGTGTTACGGCGTCGAGTCAAGCTGGTTTGAGAAGAACCATATCCACCTGCACATTCCAGAGGGTGCGACCCCAAAAGATGGCCCTTCCGCTGGTATCACCATGGCGACGGCGCTCCTTTCTCTGCTACGGAACCGTACCATCGCGGACAGGCTTGTTATGACCGGCGAACTCAGTCTCACTGGTCAGGTCTTACCCATCGGTGGTCTCAAGGAAAAAACTATTGCTGCCCAGCGGAACAAGGCGCGGCACATCATTATCCCCAAGCAGAACCTCCGCGACCTTGACGACATCCCTGAGCATGTGAAGAAGGGCGTTGAGTTCCACCCTGTGGAGCGCTTTGAGGAAGTGCTAGCTCTGGCCATGCCGGACTAACAAATGGCGGATCATCCAAAACTGCTTGCGTTTAACGCAAGGCTTGATGCGCTCTTCAACGAGGTTGATGAAATCATGGAAGATCGCTGGGTCGGCTCTTTTTCTACGCATCCTAATCGTCCCAAACGGGGAACCACGAGCAATCCAGAGATGGACGGCCTTTTCGAGCTTGCCCCTGACTTTACTGTTGGACTTGGCTCCCAGAAAGGCCGTGGCTATATCATATCCTGCCGTGTTGCCACGCTGGATCGGGTCCCGCCTGAGCGATTAGAAGCTTTTATGGCTGAAGCCGCCGCCCTAATCAGCGAACTATTGCCTAGCCACTTCCCAGAGCGTCATCTTGAGGTATCGCGGGACGGCAAGCGTTACAAGATCACTGGC
This sequence comes from Treponema sp., assembly GCA_031281685.1. Taxonomy (GTDB): domain Bacteria; phylum Spirochaetota; class Spirochaetia; order Treponematales; family Breznakiellaceae; genus JAIRMT01. The sequence goes on from JAITFA010000070.1 coordinate 5,320, forward strand.
GATTTTTCCCTGGGGGATGTGTGAGAGGTCAGCAAACGCTACTGCCGAAAACAGGAATTAAACCCGTACCCCAATCGCCATACCGGATTCCGGTTGTTTCATTTGAAAAAAAACGCCTTCCCGGAAACTGGAAAGGCGTATAGTCCACATCAGGTAAAGGGTTAAAGGCGAATGACCGCCTTTTCTCAGCCCTTTCCAGCACCCCTCGTTATGACAAACCGCAACAAAACTGGATTAAATTGCCGTCCAGCCCCCATCAATCGCAAGCAGTTGGCCTGTGGTATAACTGGATGCGTCGGAGGCAAAGTAGATAAGTGCGCCGTCCAACTCCCCGTCCTTTCCGGTCCTGCCCATAGGACAATAGGCTTTAACGACAGCGGCAAAATCGGGGTTACTCAAGGCGGCGCTGGTCATTTCGGAAGGGAAATACGCCGGGCCGATGGCGTTCACGGTGATGTTGTACTTCGCCCATTCGACCGCCAGCGCTTTGGTAAGCATCAGCACACCGCCTTTTGAAGCGCAATAGGCGTTCAGGGTGCTGGGAGCCATAGCCACGTTGCTATGGATTGAGCCTATATTGATGATCTTACCGTATTTTTGTTCGATCATAACTTTGCCCACTTCCCGTGCGGTGAAATACACGCTGTTCAGATTGGTATTGATAACGGCGTTCCAGTCATCATCGGACTGGGATTCGGCGGGATTTGACCGGGCGGTCCCCGCGTTGTTTACCAGAATATCAATCCGACCGTATTGTTCCTTGACCTTGGCGACAACAGCCTTTATTTCATCGTTTTTTAATACATCACATTTAAGGGCAAGGCAGCGCACACCCGTCTCTTCAATAGTCTCCTTTACTTCGTCAAGCTTTTCCTGCCTTCTGGCTATGATCGCCAAATCCGCGCCCTGTCTCGCCAGTGCCTTTGCGAACTGAACGCCCAGTCCCGAAGAAGCGCCCGTTACCAGAGCAACCTTTCCTTTCAAATTAAACAAACTCATATAGAACCTCCGTACAAGGCCAACATGGGCTGGCCCGTTTCAAATTTCCCGGCAACGCCAGTTTGGATTTTATACCTTTTCTTATATCGATATATTTTTCATTAGTCAAGTAAGCGGCAGCGGCGCTGACAAACCTCTGCTGCCCAGCGGAACAAGGCGCGGCATATCATAAATTGCTTGTGTTTAACGCAAGGCTTGAGGCGCTCTTCAAACAAAAACCCAATCGTCGGCACAAAGCTAAACAAAAACGGCTTCAGATAGACAACAACTTTTAACACCTGCGCCTCCTTCTTGCGCTTCATTGTACCAGCTTCACCGCCACGCGCAAGCCTCGCTCACCACGCCTTTTAGCCGATTCAACCGCCATAACCACGCCAAGCCCTGAACGCCGGTATCGGACCGTCTTAGCTTTCACGCCTGCCGGGTCAAAAAACGCCGCGGGAAACTAAGCGCCACCAGTACGCGAAGTTCGACGCTCCAGCCCCGCAGCGCGGCTCTGCCTACTCGCGAGGCTTGCGGACGCCTCGCGAGGCTCTGTGTTTTACGGCGTAAAGGGTAGAATCAACCGTGCCTTTCGGAACGCCCAGTACCCTGGCAACCTGACTGTTGCTGGCCTCGCGCCTGACGGCGGCAAGCCGCTTCTTTACGGCGCTATATCGCGCCCGCGCACGCTCCAGCCGGATACGCGCCGTTTCTCGCCTCGCGCTTGTTTCAGGCAAGGACTCAAGCTGCCTCTCGTAAACCGCGCAGCGGTAATACTGGCAGTTCAGCTTTTCCTGAAGAACGCGAATCTTCTCCTCGTGTCTGTCGCGCAGTTTATGGAGCCGGTCAATCATGCGCGTC
>JAITFA010000178.1 GCA_031281685.1 Treponema sp.
ATTATGTGATGGGAACTTCGTCCCGCGCTCTATTTCCCGGTATACTGGCTGCCATAGAAAGCGGGCAGCGTTTTGTTCATGACGATGAAAAGCCAGCGTTTGCCTTTTCATCGTCCCACCTCGAAGAAGGGCGGTTCCGCGCCTTTGTCCCCATCATGCACGGGTGTAATAACTTCTGCGCGTATTGCATTGTCCCTTATGTACGCGGACGAGAAGTCTCCCGTAACCCTGCCTCGATTCTGGAGGAGATTAACCTACTTGCTGAAAAGGGAGTGCGGGAGATCACGCTGCTGGGGCAGAACGTGAATTCGTACCGTTGGGAAAATGGCGATAATACCTTTGTCGAGTTCCCTGAGTTGCTGGAACGTATCGCCAGAGCAACCGAACAAAGCCCGATTCGCTGGATCAGGTTTTTATCAAGCCACCCGAAAGACCTTTCTTCCAGAGCCATCGCGGTTATGGCGACGCATCCGGCGTTCTGTCGCCACATCCACCTCTGCGTTCAACACGGCTCCAATGCGATACTCGCGGCTATGAACCGCCGCTACACCCGTGAACGTTATCTGGAGTTGGTCGCTGAACTGCGGTCAGCTATGCCGGACATCACGTTTTCCACAGACCTACTCATTGGTTTTCCGGGTGAAACCGAAGCTGACCTTGAGCAAACCCTGGAACTTATGGATAGTACACGCTTTCTCTATGCCTATATGTATCACTATAACCCACGGGAAGGAACCGCAGCCTTTCAGCTACCGAACCATGTCCCTGAATCCGTTAAACGGGAACGACTTGGGCGGGTTATTGCCTTACAAAAACAGCATACAGTAGAATTGCTCCAGTCGCGTTGTGGTAAACAGGTTAAAGCGCTGGTCGAGGGTGTTTCACGCAGAAATGCCGATGAATTTATAGGTCGTACGGAACATGATGAGATGGTGGTTGTTCCAGGCAGACAGACTCGTTTCGGGTCTTTTGTCGAAGTAAGGCTGTCCAGTCTCAAAGGCAACACGTTCCGCGCAAAGGAGATTTTATGTTACGATTGATAGGGATGATCGCTGTCATAGCTGTTATGCTGTTTTTCATTGTGCTTAATACTGGGGATGCGAACAAGTGTGATATTCGGTACTGGGTTACTGAGACGGCTGTATTTAAACAGGTTCCGGTTTTTCTTACAGCCTTTATTTCCTTTGCCTTAGGTATGCTTTGCTCATTTCCAGCCATGTTCTTCATACGCCGCAGCAAAAAAATCAAAGCTGATCGTGATAAACAAAAAGCGGCGTTGCTGGAGGAGTCTTTTGGCACTCCTAAGAAAAAGAAATAAGAGCGGGGTCTTTTGTGCGTTACTTATTGCTGCCTTGGGTCAGGCTGTTTATGCCCAGAACCAGAGTGCTTTTCTCGCCGAAGAAATCAAGACCGCTGAAAAAACCATTCAAACTCCACAGGTTTCTGGCGCTGATAAACACGCCGCGTTTCTGCGGCTTGCGAAACTTTTGCGCCTCTCAGGTAACATAGAAAAAGCCGCTGATGCATGGACAGACGCGGCTTTTGCGGAGCCGGGTAAACGGGACGATGACGCCCTGCTTGAGGCAGCGTATTGCTTCATTGCCATTGGCGATATGGAAAAAGCCGAAGCCAGCATCAAAACCATATTACTCACGGGTACAAACAGTGCCGCGCTTTTCAGGGCGCGATACCTCGCTGCCCAGCTTCAGGCGTTCAGGGCTAACGAAACCGCGTTACTGGTGAACCTTGCCCACGACGCTAACTATGAACGTTATAAATCTGCTATTTACTACACGATCTGGACCGTATCCCACGACGAGCGTTACAAAGCGCAGCTTCTGCTTGAATATCCCAGTAGCCCCGAAGCGCTCATTGTTAAGGGCGATCCAAGCGCCGTTGCCACTGACTCGGCCATGTGGCTGTTGTTTCCGGGGCGGGAACTGGTCAGCGCTGGTTCCGTTGCTCCAACAGTGTCAGAGACCACGCCCGCAAGTCCGCCCCCGCCGACAACCGCTCAGCTAGCCCTTACGCCCCCGCCAGTAGCCGCGAGCGCCCAGCCAACCCTTAGTCCGAGCGGTACTGTTTTGCAGACCGGACTTTTCAGCGTGGAACTGAATGCCCGCGCCCAGATCGCCCAGTTAAACGCGGCGGGTTTTCAGGCGTTCCTTCAGGAACGAACCGTTAGCGGACATCAGTATTGGGCAGTGCTTGTGGTTCCGAGCGCGGGTACCGAACAAACCATGCAACAACTCAAGCAAAAAGGCTTTGATTCTTTCCCCCGATAACTACCTAATCAGCAAGAATTCCACGCGGCGGTTTTTCCAGTAGTTATCCACGTCGCCAAACTCGGCAACAGGTTTTCTGCCGCCCATACCGATAGCGGTCAGCCGGTTTCGGCTTATGCCGAAGCTGACCAGCATCTCCAACACAGCCTTTGCCCGGGCCTCGCTCAGGGCAGTCAGCTCACTCCCATCGGAATTGAGACTGCTGCGGTTGGCGTGTCCCTCAACCTGCACATGGTAATCAGGGAATTTGGCAAGGATTTCAGCAACACGGCGTAACACGCGGTTGTTATTTTCCACTGTTTCCTGAGCAAGCCCAATGAAGTCCGCATAATCTCCCCTAAATATGATAGAGGGAACTTGTAAGCGCAGCCCGCCCTCTTCCCGAACAATCAAGACGTCAACCCCAATCGTACTATTCAAGCTGGTAGTTCTGCCTTCGCTGTCTTCGGCGGTGAATATGACCGTATAGTCGGACGCGGCCTGAACAAGCTCGCCCCGCGAGCTTCTGCCATTCCAAGTAAGCCGGCTTGGGGGTGCGCCTGTACCGCCAAAGCGGTAGAAGAGCTGGAAGGGACTCTGGGGTTCCCGGATTTCAAGACTCCATGAAACAATAGGGGAAGCTGCCTGGGCGTCAAGAAACATGGTAAGTTCATCATCAACCCCATCGTTGTCCGGGCTGAAGTACGCTAGGGATGTCCTGAAACCAAGCAGTGGCGCGGGCAGGTCCTCCACAATGGCTGGTAGCTCTTCTTCCACCGGCTCTTCCTCAATGCCGGAGCTTTCTGTCAGTGAAATCGGTGTTTCACGAAGCCGCTGTATCCCTCTCACACCAATACGAACCGGTATGAGGGTAAGAGCTTCCCATATCCCGTTTTCTTTTAGCGTTTCCCCATATTCAACGAGATAAAGCTCCCGGCCTCCGTCGTCTGAACGGAACTCCAGCAAAGTCTCCCCGTTAAAGTCAAAGAACATATACTTCCCCATTCTGCCTATATTGGAAGAACTGAGTTCATAAGAACCGCTTGGGAAAAAGAGCAGTTTCCCCATAGAGCCGTTATACTCGGCCTCAATGTAGGATACAGACGTGTTAAAAGACCCAGGCGCAGCAACGTCGCTTATCTTTTCGTAAAAGCCGTCCCATATCTTGTCGCTCCCTATCTTGAGTTTTACATCCTCAACAACCGTTACTTTAATACGCTTTGCTGAACTAATCTCAATATCCACGGAACGCCCCAGCGTAGTAACGGAAATGTTCTGCCCGGCTATTGAAAGCCCGCTACGGGTCATACTGGAACTCTGCCAGGTAAACACCTGCTGGGTTTCATCCCCATAAAAGACAAGCTCGCGCCCAACTGGATCAAAATAGATATACTGACTGGTATCCACCGTCCCTTTTGAGTCAACAAAATACCACAGACCCTCAATAAACGCCTCAAACGACCGGGAGCCACCGTTGAGCGTGTTCTGGATCACGCGCTGTTCCACTTGAGACCCCAGTATCTGTATCAACTCGCTTTGCTCATAACGTTCCCGTGTGGGGTTATAGGTATACACCATTTCCACCTGATCCTGTGGATTCGCCGTATTGAGATTTTCATACACCAGTAGGGGGAAACTTGCGCCCCGCGTATTTCCACGCTGATACGCCTGATTCCGCGTGGTTTCCTGAATAGTAATGCTTCCTGTTGTCTGTATATCGGCTATGGGAACAAATGGCTCCGCGCCTTGTGTCTGTTTAAACACGGTAAGAATATGCTTGCCGTCGTCATTCATACCGCTGAGGAGTACGGAGAGGCTGTGATCCCCGATGAGGTCCTTAGTATCCAGCGCCGCTGTCCATGGGCGGGTGACGGCGGTCTCTTTTGTCCAGAGCCGTTGATAAGCATGACCGTTGTGCGCCAGATAGCTGAGGTACAACGAGCCATTTGGTTCCGCGTTCCGGTATAGAAGAAGCTGCTCATCACCGGGTATTTCAGGATCAAAGTCTTGGGTGAGGACGCTTACCAGAACTTCCCCCACGTTAAGCGGAACCAGTATGGTGTCTGACACCATGTTTGCGTCGGCTGTTTCAAGCGCCGGTTTTTCCGGCGTGATGATCCGCGTATGCCGTTCCACGCCTTCCGATTGCGCAATCTCAGCGTTACGAGTCAAGACAATGAGTCGCCATACCCCTACAGCACTCAGTAAGAAAACAATCAAGGTCAGAACTCTGAAAAACCGTGCGTTCATAGATCACCTTTTATGTAGTTTGAAGCAGCCCTTTGCGCCTGAGAACTCAGCCCCAAGCCAATAGTCAGGACACGCCAACCGGGAAAGTCATCCACCC
>JAITFA010000037.1 GCA_031281685.1 Treponema sp.
ATATGGCTGTTTTATTACCAGCACTTCTTTGCTATGGACAGCGCGAGTCTCCGCGTCTTTTTTGCGGCGTTTCCGCTGGCTTTCATCTTGGTGATTCCGGCAATAACCATGAAAAGCTGGGCAGAGGAACGCAAGCTGGGGAGCATTGAGCTTCTGCTCACCATGCCGTTCTCGGACTGGGACCTCGTGCTGGGGAAGTTCATTGCCTCATTTACGGTTGTCGCCGGGATACTGGCGCTCACGCTTCCCGTGCCTCTCAGCCTCCTACCGCTGGGGAACTTTGACGGCGGGGTCATTGCCGGTGAGTATGTGGGCGCGTTGTTACTTGCCGCATCAAGCGTGGCGCTGGGCTTGCTCCTGTCCTGCCTGTCCAAGAATCAAGCCGGAGCCTTTCTCGGCACAGCGGTTGTGTTGCTGGTGATAACCCTGATCAGTCAGGTTACCCAGAGCTTCAATCTGCCGCTCCCATTGAGCGAGGCGCTTAACTTTGTTTCCCTGGCTTTTCACTTTGAGACTTTTTCCAAGGGCATCATTGACACGCGGGACATGGCCTTCTTCATACTAGCAACACTGCTGTTTCTCTTCCTTAATACTCGTGTCCTGCTGTTTAGGAAATGGAGGTAGCTTTGAAAAAACAACATGTCATTATCACGGTGTTGAGCATTGCCGCCATTGCGCTTTGCCTACTCATAAGCCGAAACGTCTGGTTCAGACTCGATCTTACCACAGACCAGATGTATACAATTTCCGATGTTTCCCGGAACCTCTACACCGAGATTCCGGATCAGGTGGGGATTACCTATTACCTCTCTGAAAAACTCTCAGCCGTACACCCAATTCCCGGCGAGATCGAAGACCTTTTGCGCGAATACGCCGCCTACTCACATGGCAAGATTCGGGTTTCTGTACGCGATCCGGTTAAGGCAAACCTCACCATGGAGATGGAAATGCTCGGCATCCAGCCCCAGCAGATACAGACTGAGGAGCAGGATCAGACAAGTTTTGCCACGGTTTACTCTGGCATTGCTATCGAATACCTCGATCAAGTGGAAGTTCTGCCGGTGGTATTCTCGCTTGATACCCTTGAATACGACCTGACGAGCCGCATACGCTCGCTGGCGCGGGGGAGTACACGGGAGATAGGCGTGCTTGTCGGTGATTCCACCCGTAGCCTTTCCAATGATTACGAGTATATTGGGCAGATTTTCGATATGTCAGGCTTCCGTCTACGGGAATTCAGTGTTGGCGAAGAGATTCCGGCCAGCCTGCCCGCGCTCTTCGTGTTGGGCGGGACTGAATATCTGGATGATTGGTCGCTCTACCGTATTGACCATTACATTCAGAACGGCGGCAAGGTACTCTTCGCGGTTGAGGGGGTGTTTATCGATACCCAGAGTATGCCCACGGCGCGGCTTATGACGGATAAGGGGCTTCTATCCATGGTTTCGTTTTACGGGGCAACGGTTAAGCCGGAACTGGCGCTTGACCGCTCTGCGCTTTTCCTGACGTATACGACGCAGAACGCTTACGGCTCTCTGCAACAGCGCTATGTTCAATACCCGCTCTGGATTGGGGTATTGTCCCAGAATGGGAATCCGAGTCATCCGCTTACGGCGCGTTTTAACGGCCTTGACCTGTTCTGGCCGAACCACTTGGAGCTGAATCCGCCGGAAGGCACACAGGCTGAGGTGCTTTTTACCAGCACGGAACAGGCGTGGCTTGAGACTACGGATTTCTCCGTCAGCCCAGATGCCCCTGCGTATCTTCTGGAAGCTGAGGCCGCCAGTACCACAGGGAAGAAGACGTTTGGAGCCGCGCTTTCCGGTGTTTTCCCCAGCTATTTTGCGGGCGCGCCAAAGCCCACGCGGGAAGGCTTCGCAGAGGAACTGCCTGAGATGCCAGCCACTGCCAAAGAGTCGCGTATCATTGTGATCGCGGACAGTGACGTTGGTTCAAACTATATACAGCGTCGGCAGAACCTCGATTTCCTGGTACAGGCCGCGCTCTGGCTCTGCGCCGATGACGACATCATCAGCATCAGGAGCCGTCAAAGCGCGGGCGCCCGGCTGGACAAGATTGCAAACCCCCAGAGAGAAGCGGCGGCTATGAACTGGGCGCGCATACTTAACGTGATCCTGATACCGCTCACCGTGATCATCGTGGGCGTGTGTCTGGCATGGCGACGGCAACGTAGAGCAAAGAGAGGAAGTGAACATGTCTAGCACTGGTACGGGTATTTATACAAAAAAGATTTACCGGAAGATATACATTCTTACCGGCCTGGTCGTGGCGCTGGCGCTTATCTACACGGCGACCCTCATCTTCGAACCGGAGCGGATAAACACACGCGACGCAAATTATGCATGGCTTGACGAGAAATGGGTTGAGCAGGCCGACCGTATTGAACTCATTCACGACGGGACAAGCATCAGCCTTGCGAGGAAGAGCGGCGAGTGGTTTGTTACCCGCGACGGCATTGACTATCCAGCGAAACAGCTTCGTATTGAAGACCTGCTCCATGTGCTGTCAAGCAAGGCTCCGTATCTGCTGCGGGGTTCCTCTTCTCATGAGCGATTTGGACTTACCGAGGATAGCGCAGACCGCATCGTGGTTCAGGGTGGCCTGTCCGAAACCCCGCTTCTTGACCTAC
>JAITFA010000103.1 GCA_031281685.1 Treponema sp.
GGCGTCTGCGTCTCTGACACCGCTGACTAGGTCTCTGCCCCCGACGTCTGCGTCTCTGGCACCGCTGACTAGGTCTCTGCCCCCGACGTCTGCGTCTCTGACACCGCTGACTAGGTCTCTGACACCGGCGCCTGCATCTCTGGCACCACCGCCTGCGTCTCTGGCACTACTGTCTGTGGCACCGACATCGGCGCTTGACACCGCTGCTTAGGTCTCTGGCACCATCGCCTGTGTCTCTGCCCCCGCTGCTTAGGTCTCTGGCACCGCTGACTAGGTCTCGAATCGCTGTCTTGCGCTCAAAGAACTTCAAAGATCGCTGTTATTTTTTTCCACGATGAAGTATACTTTTACTACTAAACTAAAAAGGGATGGTTTATAACCATGATTTTTAACCCTGAATATGAGTCTATGGACGAGGCGGCGAGGAAGAAGCTCCAGCTTGCCCGTCTGAAGAATCTCGTGGAAACGCTCTATGAAGCGGTTCCGTTCTACCGGCAACGGATTGATGAGAAGGGCTTGAAGCCCCGCGACATTCATTCCCTTGAGGATATTGCTCTTTTGCCCTTCACCACGAAGGACGACCTGCGCGAGACCTTTCCTTATGGTCTGCTGGCCTGTCCGCAGGCGGAGATTGAGGAGATTCACATGTCCTCTGGCACGACCGGGGTACCGGTGGTGGATGCCTATACCAATAAGGACCTTGAAATCTGGAGTGAGGCGATGGCGCGAACCCTTGCGGGCGCGGGCGGTACCCGTAACGACACGGTGCAGAACTGTTACGGTTATGGCCTTTTCACGGGCGGGCTTGGCGCGCACTATGGGGCAAAGAAGCTGGGGGCAAACGTGATCCCCATGTCAGCCGGAAACACGGAGCGTCAGCTTATGGTGATGCGGTCGTTTGGTTCAACCATTCTCACCTGTACTCCGTCTTACGCGCTCTTCATGGCAGAGGAAGCTGCGGAAGCGGGCATTGATCTCAAAAAGCTGCCTATAAACAAGGGCTGTTTCGGGGCGGAGCCGTGGAGCGAGAATATGCGCCGTGAGATCGAGGAACGTTACGGCATGAACGCCTATGACATCTATGGTCTCACCGAGATCATTGGTCCAGGTGTGGCGTTTGAGTGCGAAGCCAAAGACGGCTTGCATATCAACGAAGACCTTTTTTACCCGGAAGTCATTGATCCGGAAACAGGCAAGCCGCTTCCTGATGGCGAAAAAGGCGAGTTAGTCTTCACCACGCTTACCAAAGAAGGCACGCCGCTCCTCCGCTACCGGACACGGGACGTTACCTTTTTGCGGCGAGACCACTGCTCCTGCGGCAGAACAACAGTACGCATGAACCGGCTCTTTGGCCGCACCGACGATATGCTTATCATTCGGGGCGTCAATGTGTTCCCCAGCCAGATCGAGCAGGCGCTCATCGAGATCGAAGGCACGGATCCGCACTACCTCATTATCGTGAATCGCGGGCCGACTCATCTTGACGAGGTTGAGCTACAGGTTGAGGTGAAGAAGGAAGTTTTCAGCGATGAAACCCGCAACCTTGAGGAATTGCGACGCAAGATCGAGAATGTGATGAAGTCAAAGCTCATGATCGGGGTGAAGGTTAAACTCGTGGAACCCAAGACCATTGAGCGGTCTATGGGTAAATCCAAGCGGGTGATTGATAACCGCAAGATATAGGGGGGAAACATGGCGATACAGCAGATATCGGTATTTCTGGAGAACAATGCGGGGCGGCTTGGCGAAGTTACGCGGGTTTTGGCGAGCGCTGGGGTGAACATGCGCGCCATCAGTATCGCGGATACGGCTGACTTTGGCATTCTGCGGCTCATTGTCAACAATAATGACAAAGCGATCAAAGCTCTGAGTGCCGCGGGCTTTACCTCGCGGGAAACAAGCGTGGCGGCTGTTGAGATCGAGGACTTGCCGGGCAGTCTCGCGCAGGTACTGGAGTTGTTCCAAAAGGCAAAGGTAAACATCGAATACCTCTACGCCTCGCTTGAAGGCAGGGCGGGGAAGGCGGTAGTGTTCTTTAAACTTGCGGATCACGAAAAGGGCCTTGAGATTCTCCGGGAAAACGGCCTTTCAACAGTTGATTCGTTCTAGCAACAATAGGGGGTAAACATGAAAATCTTGATGGCCGCGAGTGAGGCGGTTCCTTTTGCCAAGACTGGTGGTCTGGCTGACGTGGTTTCCGCGCTGTCTCTCGCGCTGGCGAAGCTCGGACACGAGGTCCGAATCGCGCTTCCCCGTTACTACAGCATTGATCGCGGGCAACTTACCCAGCTCGAAGGTCCTTTGGGAGTGCCAATAGGCGGGCGGGAAGAGTGGAGCGCGGTATACACCGCTGAACTTCCGGGTTCAGTTAAAAAAAACCCTGTTCAGGTGTACTTCATCGATCACGAGCAATTTTTTGGCCGTGACGGTATCTACGGTGTTCCGTGGGAGCCGGATTTTCTGGATAACCCCCGTCGCTTCACGTTTTTTTCCCGCGCCGTGTTCCAGCTTTGCCGGAAACTCAACTGGTATCCCGAAGTGCTTCACGCGCATGACTGGCCTACGGCCCTTGTACCGGTTTTTCTGAAGTACCGGGAAAAAGGCGAGGGCTTTGTCAACACGGTTTCAGCGCTCACGATCCATAACCTAGGGTATCAGGGCATCTATAACAAGGACAATTTCTTCTACACCAATCTTGGCTGGGATGTGTTCTATAACGCGGGCTTTGATGACTGGAATATGATGAACCTGCTCAAGGCTGGTCTGAACAGCGCGGACAAGATCAACACGGTGTCTCCCAACTATGCGCGGGAGACCCAGACCCAAGCCCACGGTTTCCGCCTTGACGGAGTGCTTCGTTACCGGAGCGCCGACTACGTTGGCATCCTCAATGGTATAGATACCGAGGTTTGGAATCCGCAGAGTGACAAGTTTATCCCCGTGAACTACAGCGTTGTGGATATGAGCGGCAAGGCAAAGGTTAAAGCAGCCTTGCAGAAGGAATTCGGCCTTCCTGTGGAACCGGACGTTCCTCTCCTCGGCATGGTAACGCGGCTTACTGAGCAGAAGGGTGTGGGCGAAGTTTTTGGGCCTGCTTATGGTTCGGCTTGGTCTATCTGCCGTGATATGCGTATCCAGTTTGTGCTTCTTGGTTCTGGCGAGGCGTGGTGCGAGAACGAAATCAAAAGCCTTTCGTCTCGTCTGCCGAACTTTAAGGCGCAGATTGGCTATTCGGAGAAGATTAGCCACCTCATTGAGGCGGGGAGCGACTTTTTTCTCATGCCGAGCCGCTACGAACCGAGCGGCTTGAACCAGATGTACTCACTCACGTATGGGACGCTGCCTATTGTGCGGAACACCGGCGGGCTTGCGGATACGGTGCAGAACTTCAATCAGGAAACTGGCACTGGCACCGGCTTTATGTTCGATGACCTTACCCCCTCAGCCATCTACAACACGGTTGGCTGGGCAGTCTGGGCTTACTACAACAAGCGTTCTCAGATTGAGGCCATGCGTCTTAGGGGAATGAAGCAGAATTTCTCGTGGGAAAGTTCCGCGCATCAATACATAGCCATGTACGAAAAGGCTCTCGACAAAGGCACTTTGCGCCAGTGAGAGGATGTCTGACACTAAACAGAAGGCCTGAGAACTTGGTTAAGTCTCACGGCCTTCTGTTTTAGGCGTTAAGCTACGCGCCTCATTACGGTGTTACACCGCCAATGATGGTTAGGCGACCATCGGTGTAGGGAATAAGCGGCCAGCCCTGCTCCTTAATGTACTGAATACTTTCAGTTATGACAAAACTGAGCAAGAGGGATGCGTTCACATACTCAATGGTTTTGGACTTAATGTCATAGCCATCGCCGCCGCCAAAGAGATAATCATTGGTAACGTAGGTGTAGATACGATTCGGATTCACCGGCGCACCGCCGATGGTGAGGTTCACAAGCTGGCCTGTCCCGCTTGTGTAGTCAATGGTGTAACGTACATCTTCGGACGCCTGGGCAAAACCGCCGGCTCCCTGGGGAATCGAGGCGATATGCTCAAAGAGTTTAATTACATCGGAGCCTTTCATGGTTCCTTTGAAGAGGTAGTTTTCAAACGGCAGGATCGTGAGAATCCGTTCCTGAGTAATGGGGCCAGCCGGAAGCGCTGCACGGATATTACCGCCATTATGGAAGGCAAAGTCAACATGCTGATTATAGGCGATGCGGAAGTACCAAGCGCTGGCGTCAGCGATGGCGTCGCCCAAGGATGTTTCCTGATAGCGGGGAAGCCGGTTTCCAAATTCAAATGTGCCTTCGGCCTGACCGATTACGACCTTGAGAGAGGCATTTGCCTGCTCAATGTAAGAGGCAAGCATTGCCGTGATTTCCGAGTCTGGTCCAATGAGCTGGACAGGCTTCCATTCAAATTTGATAAGCTTCTTGTCCTGTATAGACAGTTTCCCCTCTCCGAGATACTTTCCAAACTCATTGGCGGTAACGATATAGGTACCACCGACCTTGAGAGGGGTCTCAAACAGAGAATGGGAGTGTCCATCCACAATGATATCAATGCCGGGGACTGCGGCTGCCAAATCCGGCGAAGTAACATGGTCCGGCGCTTCTTTCACATCGCCAATGTGAGTAAGGCCGATAACAATATCAACCTGTTCCTGATTCCGCAGGATATCCACCATTTCCTTTGCCGCGTCAATCTCGTTGATGAAGATCAATCTCCGGTCAGGACTGGCTATGGTCAGGGTGCGAAGCGTGGTAATACCGAAAATCCCTACCTTGAATCCATCGTATTCCTTGATAAGGTACGGATCGCTCAGGTACTGCCCGTCTGCGGTCTTAATATTCGAGGTGATAATAGGGAATTCGACGAGCTGACCTTGGCTAAGAAGTTTATCCATACTGCCGTCAAATTCATGGTTTCCCAATATACCCGCATCATACTTCATCATGTTGTAGGCTCGGAGGTCAGGTTCTGCGGCAAACATATTGGAAAGAGCGCTGCCAGTGTTGACATCGCCCGCGTCTAATAGGAGAACCTGGGAATTGGCGTTTCTAACGATGTTGATGTACGAGGCTCGTGTGGCAAGCCCGCCCAGACCACCTGTCGGTAGTATGGCGCCGTGATGATCATTGGTATGAAGCAAGACCAGTTCATAAATTGGGCTTGCCTGAGTGACTGGATCCGGTTTTTCTGGAACCAAGGCTGGAGCTGGAATCGAGGCCGCAACTGGCGGCGGAGGCGGTTGGAGTACCTGCCATCGTTGTTCCTGAAGTTTGTTAATCTCCGCCTCGGTCATCGGCATAGCAAACAGGGGCAAACTTACCAAGCACAGCAAAACCGCGGCTGATAATAACGAAGTAATACGCTTCATAATTGAAGAATCCTCCCTAAATAAAAAAAATCACGAAGGCTTTTAAGCCTTCGTGATTATAATACATTGGTTGTTATTTTACAATGCGAGGATTAGCGGGATCATAGTAGGGACCCAACGGCAAGTTACTCTCTTTAAAGAACTTAACCACATCGATCAACACATCTGACACTGAATAGCTGATTTCCCGTTTTTCCAGCGTATTAACATTATAAGCATTGTAGAGATCAGCAGTCGTAACAAAGGCGTAAGGGAGATTTTCAATAACCGGGAGCTTATCGAGAAGCACTTCTTTCCCTGTCCCACCAATGGTATACATTACCTTATCAGATACCTGCACAAAATCCGCAGTTCCCGGTTGGGCAGCCGCAATCTTTTCAAAGAGCTTGATTACGTCAGAGCCAAGGATGCTTGCCCAGACGAGTTTAATGGGAGAATCCCCAACGACAGCCTTAACCTGTTGCTCAGTAACAGAACCTGCATCCAGACCAGCCTTAACAATACCACCATTAATGAAAGCGAAATCAACCTTCCACGGCGCATCTGGAGGCGGAGTTGGACTAAATTGCACATAATAAGCAATCGCGTCAGCAATCGCATCTCCAAGCGCAGTCTCACCATCACGAATACCAGTAACGGGGAAAGCGCCCTTTAATGTAGCAATCGGAGGTGGCGGCGGCGGAGGAGCCGGTTCAGTAGCCGGAGCCGGCTCAACAGCCGGAACCGGTTCAGCAGCCGGAGCTGGCTCAAGAACATTTACTAATTTCTCAGCCCGGGCAATCAATGCGCGGAGTTCAGCCAACGCATCTTCATACTGGCGAGCCAAAGGATCAGCGCCAGCAGCAATACCACTCAGCGTGTCCGCCGCAGCTTCATACCGACGAGCCAAAGGATCAGCGCCAGCAGCAATACCACTCAGCGTATTCGTCGCGCCAGTCAACTGATCAGCTAAGAAAGGAGCGCCATATGCAATATCACTCAAAGTGTTCGTCGCATCGGTCAACTGATCAGCAAGCCCAGGAGCGTTAGCAGCGATACCACTTAGTGTGTTCGTCGCGCCAGTCAACTGATCGGCAAGCCCAGGCGCATTGTTGGCAATGCCACTCAGGGAATCCGTCGCGTCGGTAAACTGATTAGCAAGCCCAGGCGCATTAGCAGCAATGTCACTCAAGATATTTGCCGCTGAAGTCATCTGATCAGCCAAGGCGGGAGCGCCAGTGGCAACACCACTCAGCGTATCCGTCGCGTCGGTAAACTGATCAGCCAAGTCAGGAGCATTGTTTGCAATGCCACTCAAAGTGTTCACTGCGTTAGTCAGCTGATCAGCCAAGCTAGGAGCGCCGCCAGCGATTCCGCTCAGGGAATTCGTCGCGCCCGTCATCTGATCGGCCAAGCTGGGAGCGCCAGCGGCAATACTGCTCAGTGTGTTTGTAGCATCGGTCAACTGATCAGCCAAGGCGGGAGCACCAGCGGCAATACTGCTCAGTGTGTTCGTCGCCTCAGCCACATCCGCTTGAGCGGGCGGAGCGGACTGCGGCGCCTGAGCTTGATACTGCTGTACAAGAGTAGCAAGCTCAGCTTCCGATATTGGTCGTGCGAACAGGGGAATACTTACCAGGCACAATAGAAATGCGACTGATAGTAACGAAGCAAAACGTTTCATGTGACGTCCTCCATATATGGATAAGATTATTTAGTCGGTAGGATTATACGATAAAAGAAACCGTTTGTCTCTACCTCTTTTCATTGATTATACCACATCAACAAAAGAATGTGAAAAAAACTAACACTTTTTTGACGACCCTTTAACATCACCCTCCCGGATTCCATAGCAATCAGGCTATAACCAGATCCGCGTTTACCGCCCCAATATGCCGGGTCAGATCTTCCACTTTCATAATGATCTGAACCCCACGCACACCAGCACTGATAGATATAATATCGAGCAATTCAGCGGTTTCCTCAATATAGGTAGGGAACAGTTTTTTCATACCAATGGGCGAACAACCACCCCGAACATAACCACTTACTATGGGCAGATCCTTCATTGGGATAAGCTCAACCTTTTTCTCTCCGCTGACTCGGGCTACTTTTCTGAGATCAAGCTCGTCCGCTACAGGGATACAGCAGACTAGGTACGCGCCGGAAGCGCCACGCAACACCAGAGTCTTGAAGACTCGCTCCACAGGCATATTGAGCATCCGGGCGGCGTGGACACCGGAAAGGTCACTTTCATCAACCTCATACTCGGCGGTTGAATACTGAATCCCTGCGGCGTCTAAAAGTCGCATAGCGTTAGTTTTTTTCATAATCTTGCCTACTGCCTAAGCCTCTTCCGCTTTCCTACGCAAGTTTCTTCTATAAAAAAGATAGCGTTTACTCTGCCTATCTACCGTCTACCCAAAATAAAGTGGCTCTCCCATTGGAAGAGCCACTTTACTACAGTAGAGCTGTTTTTAAGCGTGAGATCAAGACCTTAACTGGTTTACCCCTGTATGGCGGTAACTTTGGACTTCAACGTGTCTATCCAGTTTGCCTTCTCCGTATTCTTGTAGGCTTCAAGCGCAGAAGCGGGAACATAGATCGTAACGGAGGCATAGAACACTCTCGTTCCATCTAACTCAGGAGGCTCGCTTCCCAGAGTAATGGAAGTAAATGGTCCATCTTTGCTGGTATAAAACGCTTGACTACCTATAAGAGTAACTTGGGGTAAGGAATTTGGGGCAAGATTGCTACAGTCTTTGAATGCACTAGCGCCTATCCTCTCTACTTCTGGCAATAAGATAGATGGCAGGGCTGAGCAACCATAGAAGGCATACTTACCCAGCGTTTTCACTTTGGGGAGAGACACGCTCGTGAGAGCGAGGCACTTGGCAAACGCGCCGCTTGAGCCGTCTGAAGAGTTCTCCCTTCCTTCGATAACGAGTACCCCCGGCATATCTATTGATTTCAGATTCTCCAGACTGCTGAAAGCGGCTGGCGCTATGATTTTTATTGACTCAGGAAGCTTTATGGAGACGATCTTTGCCTTGTTGGGTGCTTTGGTGAGCGTTATGTTCGGAATACTCTCCCCGACACACTCTGAGAGATCGAGGTCTA
>JAITFA010000230.1 GCA_031281685.1 Treponema sp.
ATCCGCACACGGGGTCTGGGAACATAGTGAAGCGTAAATGAACACTTCTGCCGCGTATCAACATGAAGAATTGTCGCGCCCGCCGTTACCAGCGAGTATTCGCGGTTCATGATCCAGCCTTCAATGACACAGCGTTTTATGTAGGGATAGCCAGTATTGGCATCCTTATAAATCACGGTAAACACGAGCTTGGCGATGCTTTCTTTGTTGGCAATGCCAATCCACCATGCGCCTTCGCCAATGAACATCTTCTCTGGTATATCGGTAACGGTGTAGACCCCGTTGTTCCGCAGGATCAGGACGCGGTCAAACGGCGACAGTTCGACGGCAAGTTCGCCGCTGACGGCGGTACCGAGATAGCCAGTGGCTTTGTCATACTTTAGCTGCACATCCCGCTTCACCACTTCCTTCACCGCGATCTTCTCAAACTTGCCAACCTTAGTACGCCGCACGCCACGTCTCAGTTCCGCATTTGACTTGATCGTGGTGATGAGGCTGTCCAGATAGCTAATCGCGTAGTCAGTGATATTCTTGAGGTGTCCGTTTATCGTTTTGATACGCGCCGTAATGTCGCGGGTTTCAGTCTTGGCTTTGCTTATATCAAAGAGCGAGAGCCGCCTTATGGGAATACGGAGCAAGTGTTCCACATCGTCATGGCTTACCCCGCACGCGCCGACTTCTTTAGCGTAGGGCGCAAAGCCTTCAATGACAGCCTTCTCAATGGTCTCTGGCGTCTTCATCTTCTCGATCTCTTTATAGAGCTGATCTTCGACAAAGATGCGTTCAAGGGTACGCAGATGCATCTTTTCCTGTAGCTCTTTCTTCTCAAGCTCCAGCTCCTTAGTAAGGAGCGAGACAAGCTGTTTCGCGTGGTGTTCAATGATCCGCGTAACGGTCATCACTTCGGGTAGACCGTCTTTGATAAGCAAGAGGTTCACGGAGATGGACTGTTCACACTCGGTGAAGGCAAAGAGCGCGTTTATGGTCTCTTCAGCATACACGCCCCGCGCCAGCTTCACTTCGATTTCAACATGGTCGGTCGTGAAATCGCTGATGGACTGTATTTTAAGGCGTCCGGCTTTTGCCGCGCTTTCTACGCTGTTTATAAGGCTTTCAGTGCTTGAGCCAAAGGGCAGTTCCCGAATCACGATGCGTTTGGTGTCAGAGGTATCGAGTTTGGCGCGAACCAGTACCTTGCCATTGCCATCCCGATAGTCCGACACATCCACAAGGCCGCCGGTGGGGAAGTCCGGGTACAACTGGAACGGCTTGCCTTCAAGACAGGCTTTCTCGGCTTGCAGTACCTCAATGAGGTTGTGGGGCAGTATCTTGGTGGACATACCTACCGCGATGCCTTCCGCGCCTATAGCCAGTATTACCGGAATCTTGGCTGGGAAGATGACCGGCTCTTTGTTTCGGCCATCGTAGGAGTCTGTCATAAGCGTGAGCTTTGGGTTATAAAAGATGGCTTTGGCAAGGGGTGTAACGCGACATTCGATGTAACGCGCAGCAGACGCCTGATCGCCGGTGAAGATATTGCCGAAGTTGCCCTGTTTTTCGATGAAGAATTCTTTGTTAGCCAGTACCACCAGCGCGTCGCCGATGGAGGCGTCGCCGTGAGGGTGATACTTCATGCAGTGACCGACCACGTTTGCCACTTTATGAAACTTGCCGTCGTCCATCTCAAAGAGCGAGTGCAGGATACGGCGCTGCACAGGCTTGAGTCCATCCTCAAGGTCGGGGATGGCGCGGTCTTTGATAACATAGGAAGCGTATTCCAGAAAGTTTTTGTCAAAAAGGTTTTTAATGTATGCCATGAGGCATTTTAGGCAAAAGCCTGAAAATTAAAAAGCCGCTGTGAGCGTAGTGCTGTCAAGAACAATGACGACCTTGCCCTCGCGCAGGAGAGCGCGGTTCTGTTCCGACGAAATGATGAGAAGCGCGTCGTCGCGGTCAATGATGGGGTCGGTAGGGCGTATGCCAAAAACGCCACGCGCTATGATACGCAGAGGGTTGTTGCCCACAAACGCCTCAAGCTCAGGGTCAAGACCAGAGGGCGTGTTCTGAAAGATATGCTGTGACGGCACATACCTTACCATTGTAGTAGTGGATTGCCTATCAACCATGCTTCGCTCGTAGATCAGGTTCATGTCCGTATCCCAGACTTTGGGGAAGAGACAGGGAAGGGTAAGCGCGCTGGAACGCTTGCCGTGAACCGGCATGATCTCATTCGTAATGATGATGATGCCGGTGTAGGAACTTACTGGCTTGGCCATCAAGGTACGCATGATGTCAGACGGGCGGTCATGCCGCATAAGCGTTGCGCTGAGTTGTCTGAGGTCAACGGTATAGTGGGTGGATAGCGTCGAGAGATCGGTAGACATGGCTGGCGCTATTGCCCGCGCCGCGCCGCTGATGAGGTCAGTGGTCTTGAGGGAAATTTCCCCCCGTTCAAGGAGATCGCGCAGTACTGTAGAAGAATCAATGGGCAGGGAAAGCAGTTGGGGGCGGATCAGATGCTGATACCCATCGGTAATCAACTCCTCGGCGTATATTCTGCCGGTCGGCAATCGTATACCTGCCTGAGCGAGGTTTACCGACAGATCAGCGTTAATCTCCAAGTGGTCCCACGCGACTGACCCGCTGATAGTGACCATGTTCTGGGCGAAGAGTCTGTTTCCCAAAACAAGCAGGAATCCGCTTAATATCATACATTTTATCTGTACCATTGTTTTCTCCAATTAACGCGACGGGACTTTGAGAACTTTCCCCACGCGCAAGATATCATTGAGATTCATATTATTCGCCTTTGCCAGCGCCTCTGGATCGACATTGTATGAGCGGGCTATTCCCCAGAGGCTGTCGCCTTTTTTCACGGTATAATTTGCCGTGAACGAATTCGCCGTGCTTACGCTCTTGCGCTGGAATGGTTCGGCCTCCTTGAATGCGGGAATGAGCAGGCGGGCTCCGATTTTGAGGTAACGCGCCTGAACCGTAGGGTTGCTTGCCGTGATGTGATTCACGCTTATACCGTAATGCTTAGCCAGCTCGGAAAGCGTGTCTCCAGCCTGTATTGTGTGAATGTAGTAGTGTAGCAGGGTGAGGTCTTTCCGTTCCAGAACCGCGCTAATCGCGGCGACATCCGCTTTGCGTACTTTAAGGTAATAGTTACTATCCGGTGGAGTAACGTTATACACAAGTTCGCGGTTCGCCTTTTTTAACATAGCCGTACTAACGCCCGCTGCTTCTGCCAGCATCTCCACATCCACGGTACGTCCCACCTGAATCCGCGTCCATTCAGGATCGTCAAGCCACAGGGGATCAACGCCAAAGAGCCGGAGGTTCGAGAGGATATAAGAGAATGCCAGCAACTTGGGTACATAGTTGATGGTTTCAGTGGCAAACTGTTTCTGTTCCGAGAGCTTCCAGTAATCATGGATACCGGTACGCTGCACGATCCGGCCTACAGCCCCAAGACCAGCATTATACGCAGCGAGCGCCAGTGGCCAGTCTCCCAAGTCGCGGTAGTTGTCCGCAAGTTTACTGAGCGCACCCATTGTTGACTTCCAGAAATCCATGCGCTCATCGAGCCATTCGGTAATCCTTATATCAAAGGGCTGAATACTGTTAGTCATAAACTGCCACAGCCCGGTGGCTCCGACTCTGCTCACGGCTGTAGGCACATAGGCGGACTCAATGAGCGGCAGATAGAGCAGTTCAGGCGGCAGGTTTCGCGCCTCGATTTCCTTCCTTATAAAAGCTAGATAAGGTTCTCCTTGCCGTACCATTGAAATAAGCCAGGCAATGCCCTCTGGAGTGGAATACTGACTGATATACTTCTGGGTAAGGGGCTGTTCAAGCCCGTGTATCACGCTGCGGTGTTCCCGCATGAGACTTTCTGGAAAAACGGGCTGGGTATAGCGCTGTAAACGCAGGGGACGCGCCATCTGATCGGGTCTGAGTGGCGGCGAGCTTTCCAGCGGAAGCGCGGACTCAACTATCTGCAGCTCAACAGGCGGCGTCTCAGGGTACGTTGTGCTTACTGACGCAAGAGCCGCTGTAGAAGCGTTTTCTGTCGGCGTTGCCACAAGGAGTAGCATAGTAGTAGCGATTTGTGGAGGCGCGGGTACAACGAGCGTTGGCTCTACAGGTCGCACCGGATCCACTGGCAGGGACTCTAAAATATTGAGCTTGAGAACCGCTTCTCTATCCATGGCAGGTTCAGCGACAAGCGACTGATCCTTTTCAAGAACAGGGGCTGGAACCGTACCAAAGCCTTCTTCCAGTATTAGTCTCGCCAGAAAGTCCGGATGCATAGATTCAACCGGCTCAGCCCGGAGCGATACACCGCATAGCGCCGTCATACTAAGCGCAAAAAATCGCCGCACCATAGCATTATGTCTCACATAAAAACTCAAAATCGCTCTCCATAGTAGACTCCTGCCCATTCCCAGCGTCCGTGGATTTCCGGATCAGGGGGGAAGTAAATTTTTCTGAAATACAGGTACCATGTGGATATGTCCCGTTCCCAGCCGGTTGTACGCAGGTATGCTTCGGTAGCATTAGAACCCGCGTCAAGCGTATTCGCATACTGAATAAGGTTTCGCGTACTCATAAATATCGAAAGGCTGAACTCAGCCATGCCGGAGTCGTCGGCGACCTCTTCCCCCCAAGAACGAGCGAAAAAGTTCACCTTAGCCTGACAACGCTGTAACTGGGAGCTGCTTCCCGTATCAAGCGCCGCCTTAACTGCGCTTACCAGGCTGTCAAGGCGCTCGAAGGTCCAGTCTTTCTCCGAGTTATTGAAGTCCACCAGCTGCTTTGCGTAGTAATCAGCATCAGGGAATCCGGGAACGATAGCCCGATACGAGAGGTAGTTGGTATATGCGTCGAGCGCACCATTCCAGTCTCCGGTGCGTTCACACGCATTGCCGAGCATGAAGTAGCTTATCCCCATATCTATCTTATCGGAAAATCGGGAGATTAATTCTTGGTAATAAATCACTTCCTGTTCAGGATTGTCCACCAGAGTAATGAGGTGGTTAAGACAGGCCAAGTGAATTGACTCGCCTTGAACTATCAGGTCAGGATAGTTCTTGAGTACCATATCAAAATAGAGGGCAGCGACCGCGTTTTCCTCCCGTCGTATATGGCTGTATGCAACCATGAGGAGGTAATAGGCGTTATACGGGTCATCGGGGTAACGGTTCCGATTAAAGGTAAGGAAGTTGATAAGCACATCGTACTCGCTGGCTTTTGCATAGATATTCGCGATTTCACGGCTAACCGCGAAACGCATTTCGTCAGACTCTTCGGCGTTCAGCAGTTTGAACAGTTGCGCCAGCGTTTCCCGCTCTGTAGCCTCTCCAATAATATAGTATTGATCGAGCGATGTATCGAAGTGGCGGGTTGTATTCCACCACAAGTCTTTGAGATCCAATACCGGATTTTGCCATACCTCAGACTCACAGGCAGCCAGTACCCCCATACTGGCCAGAAGCAGAATGAGACAACGCACGCGAGAAATGGTTTTCATAGCTTTGTATATCCACCTTCAAAGTTATCGTCAAGACTATTCGAGACTTGACAAGATCGAATATGAATGTTAGCTTAGTTTACAGGCTTGTAACCCGTATAGTGCGGGGAATCAATGTCTTGGACGATTAACTCAGTGGCGAGAGTGCTACCTTCACACGGTAGAAGTCGCTGGTTCAAATCCAGCATCGTCCATACATGAAACATACTTTGCTTAGCCTGTTCGTTGTTGCGTTTTTTGCGTCCTGTTCTGCTCAAATCAATGGTTCCCTCAATGTTGATGCTTCCGCTGATGTTACTCTGTGCGCTGCGCTGGAGCCTCGTATGGCTACGCTCATTCGTACCTTGTCCCGCGTAGGCGGCGGAACCAGCGCTCAAATCATTGACGGTCCGTCTATCGGGCGCTCTATGGCTATTGCGCCGGGGATTAAGGCCGTGTCTTTCACTAATGTCAACAGTTCCACCATTGAAGGAACGATCAGCCTATACCGTGTTGATGAGTTTCTGGCCATCCCTTCACGGGCAGTGGCGACCCGTTTTATCACTTACGAGCAAAGCGGCAAGGGTGGCCAAATCACAATACACTTGGACCGGAGTTCGGGGCCTCAGATCATTCCGCTCATATCACGAGACATTGTTGATTACCTTAGCGCACTCATGGCGCCGGTCGTTACTGGCGAAACACTTTCCCGCGCCGACTATCTCAATCTGGTATCTATGGTATATGGGAAACCAGTGGCTGACGAGATGGCCGCTGCCCGTATCCGCGCCTCAATCGCCTTTCCTAGTCCTATCACTGCCATCAAAGGAGGCGTGGCCGCCGATAATCGCGCTGAATTCGACATCCCGCTTCTTGATCTGCTTGTGCTTGAACGCGCCTTAGACTATCAGGTGACTTGGTGATCTAAAAAGCGCCC
>JAITFA010000047.1 GCA_031281685.1 Treponema sp.
GGAGTACTCGGCGCGTATTTCAGTGAGTTGTATCGAAGGCATACGGTTGTTCCGTGCGGTAAAGGGAGCAAGCACGTTGAGGGTATTCCTGTATTCATCCTCGACCAGAATGTCCGCTGTGACTGGTTCGCCTTCAGCGAGCCGTTTTTTCAAAGCAACCTTTACCAGCGAGCCGTCGGTGATGGATTCGACCTCAACGGGCCTATCAAAGTTCAGGGAAACAACCTTGACCGGCGTGGTGAACCCAAACTCGATTTCTACGGGAGAAGCCGCCTTACACGAGACAAAGGCTGGCGCTTCCCTGCTGGAGCTGCTGATAAGCGTTTGCTCCAGAAGCGACTCATTGGAACAGGAACCGGCGGAATACAGGAGCGCCGGAAACAGGATATTCCATACCAGAAATGATGTTTTCATATTACCTCCATGCGCATTGCGCTTTTTGCTTAATACGGCTCTGTTGTTATGCTCTGCTTTAATACCGCGCTCAATGCCGGTATACTTTCCTCATGATAAACATTCTCAGGCTTGACCTGCGTTCACCGTTATTTTTTGTCAAAGATGAACGTATTAAACCCTTTGTATATGTAGCTGATGAGACGCTGTTCTGTTTCAAGGTTTCGCCCGATCAGGCCGGGCGCATTGATCCAGAGGCGGAACGCTTTCTGGGGGAACTGCTGTTCGGGGCGCGGCGGGTGCCAGAGACCGCAGAGGCGCTGGAGGCGCGGCGGGGGTCAGACACCGCTCCTGAGCTTCCGGCTGGCGCGTATCTGTTTGCTCAGGAGCGGGAGGCGCTGAATCAGGAGGACTGGCTTTTCATGGCAATGGAGGTTCAGAAGGAAGGGCTATGGGAACGGCTCAAACTAGGGGATAACGTGTACCTGCGCTGTCTCTTTGAGGACAACAGCGCGGTTACACAGGTGTTCAGGCCCTACTGGATCGATACGGTTTCTACCATATAGCGGACATCCGGGCCATCGGCAGTGGGCTTGCTTGTCTCAATCACAAACACCATAGCGCCGCCCTGCGGGGCTATCATTACCTTTTTGATGCGATAGGCGCTGATGAGTGGGCGTTTTACCTGCGGAGTACCTACGGTGTAGTTTTTTATAACGCTGGTCTGGGTGGTTCGTTCCAGGGTTATAAAAAAGGAAGAACTGAGAGTAGCCCCGCTTCCTTCGGTTGTAGGAACAAGTCGCGCCCGATATGACTCATTTCGCTCAAAGTCCCGAAACTCAATGGTCTCACCAGTGGAAGCTGGCTGGGTGGTATCCAGTGAAAGATAGAGGAGCTGTCCCTGAAGCAGGTACGTTATGCCGTAGCGATTCACGAGTTCGGTATTGCGGGAGACAAGCCTGAACAATGCGCCCATGCCGTCCTGTCCCGCTATAACCGGACTGTCGTGGACAAAGGAAAGACGTCCGCCGTTTACAAACGTGTTACGCGGTACATCAACCACAAACAGCTCAGCCCAAGGCTTCAAGGTTTGAGACTGCACCCCATACTGCCCGAACATATAGTTCAGGCCATCTGACGAGAAGCCAAAATCAACAAACGACGCGATATCCCCTGCCCAAGCAAGGGACTTGATCGCGAGTACCATGATGATAACAAAACTATAACGGACTTTTTTTATAAGCATGGCGTTTCCTTAAACCTATTATCGGCTAAGTACGCTGTGTCTTGAGATGCGCCATCTTGAGACGCAAGCCCCGGCTGATCTATGCTAAGGTATGATCCTTAGTAGAAGAAACAAATTTCTCAAAGCCGGTATCATGCTTTCCTTGCTATTTCTGGTCTTAAGCATTGTAGGCTCATTTGTTGTTATGCCGGTGTATCCGATTGCCGTGGCTGGCGCGACAAGGCGGGTTTCTGGTCTGCTCCAGTCGCTTATCAGCCATTTTTTCGGGCCGGACTCTTACGCGCCGTTTTTTTCTATGGCTTGCGCGGTGATCTATGCCTTTGTAGCTACTATCGTGATCTACAGTTCTTTTGAACAAACCCGTTGTCAGGAGATTCTGTTCTTTAGTTTTTTTGCGTTCTCATTTGCCTTTGAAGCGTGCCGTATCCTGCCGGCCCTGAGCCAGCAATACGCCTTTCCCAGCTTTTATCTCATTGTGGGTACACGCGCCATGCTGTTTGGCCGTTACTTCGGCCTGTTTTCCCTGTTCGCCTCCAGTGTTTGCGCCGCCGGACTTGAGGTGGATAAGCAGCGCATCCTCCTCTGGATCATCATTCTTACCACACTGCTCATCGTGTCGGGGATACCGGTTGACAGCCTTTCGTGGGATTCCAGTCTCTGCATGATCCGCGCCTACTCCGGGCTGTTTAACATGCTTGAGCTATGCCTTGTCTGTGTTACCACGCTCAGTTTTTTCATTACCGCGTATTCCCGTAATTCCGCCGAGTATGTCTTTATCGGCGTGGGTTCTTTGCTTGTTGCGCTGGGAAGGAGTCTGCTCTTCAGTTCAGACACATGGATCACTCCCCTTCCCGCGCTTGCGGCGCTGGCTGTGGGCACTTGGTTTATCTGCGCCCGCCTGCACCGCATGTATCTCTGGTTATAGCTGACTATAAGCCCTCAAGTTCCTTCTGAACCTCACTGAGTCGCTTGGAAAGCGAAGCGATGGTACGCTCAAGCCGCGCCCGTTCCTTTTCAAGCAGGACTTTTGGTTCCTCATCCACTTTTTTGCGCGTTTCATTCCTGACTGTGTCCGGGCTTTTCCCGCCCAGCAGCGCCGATTCCGCCGCTTCCCGCTCACTTTCGTTGGAGATACCGGCAAGGAAGCGCATGTTATCACTGCCGAGCGAGGGATTCAGGTTGAACTGCTGTATCTTCATAGCCAGAGTTGCGGCTTGGCGCGGGATACGAAGCACGCGGTCTATATAATCCTCAAACCGCCCGCCTATGTTCGCGCAAAGCTCCTGCGCCTGAAAGAGCCGCGTTCCCAGTTCCTTCATGATACTCCCGTTTTCAAAAAGATAACGCCTGATGACTACGGTTAGCTCATTCAGTTCCGGGGACAGAGCAAAGACGTTTTTGTATATCTCCCTCGACTCAGCCCTTTCGAGTAGTCCGTGAAAGATAGCCCAAAACTCTGCGGTATGAGCGCGGCTGGAGAGCTTCCCGTTACGCGAACAGGCGTGCAGGTGATGAGCATACTCATGGATCGCGGTATATAAGAGCAAGTTATCGTTGGGCGGGTTCGTGAAGTTCCGGTTGTGAATGATGATTTCCCTGGTCTCCGGTTTATAAAAACCGTTTACCTTTTTACTCGCTTTCCCGGAGTAGATAAGCGTGAAATCCAGCGGCGAATCCTCAAGGGAGAGGAGAGTGGCTTTTACCTGATCTTGATTCATGCGGTGATATTACAAAGGCTGGCTGTAAAGCTCAATACCGATTATCGAAAATCCGCGTTGATTTCTTCTCACTGCGGGGAAGTTCTCCCATACCCACGGCTTTGGCGTTAGGGGTGAGACCTACCTTTTCCTTGAACACCGCTTCCACGGTTTTTTCAAGATTCCTCATGGCAACCCGCTCGCCAAGCTGAGTCTCAAAGAGCAGGTTAAGGATATCCCTGCCGTTAAGGTGGTCAATGATGATCTGGTACTCGCTCGAAACGTCAGCTATGGAAGAAAGCACCTCGTCCACCCTGCCGGGGAAGATCATTGTGCCTTTCACCTTAACCATGTCGTCGGAACGGCCAATGAGAGTGTCAATGCGGGGGAAAGCGAGACCGCATTGACATGGGCCGGGCAGCTCGCGGGTGAGATCGTGGGTGCGGTAGCGGATAAGCGGCGCGCCCTCCTTGCGTAACGTAGTGATCACTAGTTCACCAATGCTGCCTTCAGGGACCATCTCGCCGGTTTTCGGATCAACAATCTCGTAGTAAACATAGTCGGTCCACATATGCATACCACACTGACACGCGCAGCTAATCCCGATGCCCGGACCGTAGATTTCGGTGAGTCCGTAGATGTCGTATAATTCCACCCCCAGTTCCGCGGCAATACGGGCGCGCATTTTGTCGCCCCAGCGCTCGGAGCCAATGAGACTTTTTTTGAGGCATATCTTGTTTCTCACCTCGCGCCGCTCAATCTCCTCAGCAAGCAGGAGCGCGTAAGACGATGTGGCGCACAGCACGGTAGACCGCATATCGATCATCATCTTGATCTGCTTATCCGTGTTTCCCGGACCCATCGGGATAGCCATAGCCCCCAAGCGCTCGGCGCCAAGCTGGAACCCGATACCTGCTGTCCAAAGCCCGTAACCAGGGGTGATATGCACCCGGTCCAGCGCGGTAACGCCAGCGGTTTCATAACAGCGGGCGAACATCAGTGTCCAGGCGTCAACGTCCGCCTGGGTATAGGGGATGATCACTGGCGTTCCGGTTGTACCAGACGACGAGTGAATCCGTACAACCCGCGCTTCATCGACCGCCAGCAGTCCCAGTGGATAGGCGTCTCTGAGGTCTTCCTTCTCGGTAAAAGGCAGTTTCTCAAAATCAGCGCGACTCTGTATATCATCAGGCTTTATCCCCGCAAAGTGCTTCTGGTAAAACGCCCCGTTCAGAGCGTGCCTCATAGATGACTTAATCTGCCCAAGCGTATCAGCCGTCATTTCCATAACCGTACCTCCATTTTATGCTTCTCTATAACCTGAGTTCGATGAGTTCTTAACATAGGGGAAGGCGCTTTCCAACTCAGCCCTGCGTTAGAGATGCTGCTCTACTCTATGCGTGAGTGATACACACCTCAACAGGTTTCTTCCACATACAGTCGAACTCACGTTAATATAAAGTACGATGTAGGTAACAAAAGACGCAATACCGTTATCTCATAGCTTCCTGAAATACAAAGATAAGAATTGGTATACTATAATAGCATTATGTTGTTCGACATTTTGTTCCCCAAGGTTAAAGTCTATGTTCTCGTTGGTGAAAGTGGTACTGGAAAAAGTTTCAGAGCGAAACTTGTTGCGCAGAAGTACGGCATTGACTTCATCATTGACGACGGTCTGCTCATCAAGAACGACCGTATCCTTGCCGGACACTCAGCCAAGATGGAAAAGAGCTTTCTATCGGCGGTCAAGGTCGCGCTGTTTGACGAAAAGTCCCACCGCGACGAGGTTGCCCGCAAGCTCCAGGGGGAACGCTCGCGAAAGATACTCATACTCGGTACGTCGGAGAAGATGGTAAACAAGATAGCCAACCGGCTTCAGTTGCCGCCACCCTCCCGAATCATTAAGATTGAGGATATTGCCTCACAAGCCGATATTGAAAAAGCGATTAGAGTGCGACGTATAGAGGGGAAGCACGTTATTCCAGTTCCTTCGATGGAGGTGAAGCGGACTTATCCTAATATCTTTTATGACGCCATTCGGATTTTCAAGCGAGAACACGCGCCGGTCGGAATCGGGTCTACGCCCACCGTGCTTGAAAAGTCGGTGGTTCGCCCTCTGTATTCCATGCCTAACAAGGTGTCCATCTCTGGAGATGCGCTGAAGCAGATGGTTATTCTCTGTGTGGATGAGTACAACAGGGATATACGGATTAAGAAACTGCTGGTGAAAGATGACGTAGTGGGATACCGCGTAGTTATGACCATTGACGTACCTGATGGAACCGAGCTTGAGGGGAATATCAACTCGTTCCAGCAGTATATCATTGAAGATATTGAGCGCTATACCGGTATTCTTATTGAGGAAGTTAATATTATTATTGATAAAATAATTGCAAAAAAGTTAGTGTAAGGAGCGCTCTTTTTATGAAGAAGGGTATATGTGGCGTTACCGTTTTTACGGTTTTACTTTTTTCCGCATCCGCGCAGGATCGGACGAGTCCGGGCATGGCGCAGGTAATCAGCGAGCATTATCAGGTACTTGCCGACAGCGGCAGTGTTGACGCGGCGCTTCTGTCGAAGGAGCTTGAAAGCCGCTTCGCCCTGTATAACCGAATCTTTCACTTTAGCAACCAAACCGTTGTATACCCCCTGAAAGTACGGGCGTATAAGGACAAGAAAGCGTATGACGACTATGTAAGCCTCCGTCTCAACAGCACCAGAGCCGGCGCCGTCTATCTGCACTACAATCAGGCGGATCTGAGGGAGCTGGTGGTGCATCGAGGAAGCGCTGATGAGGAACGTATGTTTCCCCATCAGGCGTTTATCCAGTATCTGCGGGCTTTTATCCCCTACCCGCCGGCCTGGCTGCGGGAGGGGTTTGCCATCTATTTCAATACCCTGAAGTTTGACGCGGGAACCAATACGATGAACAGCGCCGAGTTGCCCGGACGGGCGCTTGCTGTCGGCGGACTCGCCTATGAGGAAAATCTGGCGTGGCTTGAGCTGGTGAAGGGTCTGGGGAGCAAAGCGCCTTCGCTTGAGGCAATTCTTCGCGCCGACATTGACGGCATACCCGACCCCACCGAATACTTTCCAAGCATCGCATGGTCGCTTGTTTCATTTTTTATGAACGCTGAAAAGGATTACTACTACACGCGCATTCTTTTTGAAAGCTTCATGGTGCTGTCCGGTTCCTCATCTGCGGTTGCTAACTCCGAAGCCGTGCTGAACCACATCCTGAGTTGGCTCGATTTAGACACGCTCACGCGGGATTACAAGACCTATATTGACTCACGCAAGACCTTCGCGGAACTGCTGGCCGATGGACAACAGGCGTATAAAAACAAGGATAGCTCCAGGGCTGAAGCCGCGTTTTTGAGCGCGCACCGGCAAAAACCCACCCATTACGCGCCGTATTACTACCTGGGACTGCTTGCTTACGAGGCTAAAAATTTCGATCAGGCAGAGCAATACTACCGCTCGGCCATACAATACGGTGGCGGCGAGGGCCTCATCTCCTACGCACGGGGCATCAACGCAATATCCGCAGGCCGTACTGCTGAGGCAAAGGCGTTTCTGGAACAAGCCGCCGCAGACCCTGAGTACAAGGAACGCGCTCAGGCGCTTATTGCGCGGCTTCCATAAACAGCGCAAACATTCGTGTTAGTTCGTGGGCTTCTCTAGGCTATAAGCTGGTTCCGGCTCCGTTACATCAGGCAATATCACTGCTGAAGGCGCGGGGACTTGGCGCATAGGAATGATTTCCACGCTTCCCCGCAGCACCTCGCCGTCGGCTTTTTCCAGTAACCATGAGTCCTCGTAGAGCCGAAGCAGCGCCAGCAGCTTCCCGGAAGCAGGCTCGTGCCAGGCAATGCTGCCGTCAGCGTCAACACTGACAAAGTAAGCGTCGCTGTCAACAAGGCGCGTGGGAAAACCGGGACTTCGCTCAAAAGGCATTGCGCCAGACGTGGCGTAGTAATACGCGCCCTCAGACCCAAGATTTGAGGCGGCTATTGAATCTGTCTCAACAATATCAAACGCGGTATGCTCCCCCGGCGCTTCAAACAGCTTTGTCGAAAGCTCAGGGCTGTTGATGTTAAGCTGAACCAGGACGGTACTGAGTCCTCTGGCGTTTTGCCCAAGCGCCGCGCCGTAGAACATTCCACTCGCGCCGCCATATACCTTCAAACCAACCGCGGAAGGATAGGCGATTGGCACCGTCTCACCAGTAACAATGTCGATTTCTAAAAAAGGCGTATCCCCAGAAACAGCGCTGCGCCCAACGAGAATGGCGCTGTCATTCAAAAACGCTACGTCCAGCGCCCCAATCACTGAAAACGAAAACAGCCTATCGCCGTTTGCCGCCGAAACAACCGTGATGTTCCCCGCTGAATCCAGAAACAGCGCCTTTTCCCCATACAGCGAGGCGTCCCTCAATGAAGCGCGTGGCAAAGTCTCCACGCTTAACTCACTGACGCTGACGTTCCCCTCTCCCATCAGGCGAATCAGCGGCGCCAATCGCGTATTCGCGCTCTGCCACAGCACAAAGCGCGTTTCACCAAAGCGGCCCATATCGCCGGTAATGGCGGTGTAGGGAACTTCTTCCTCAAGCTGGATAGGCGTATTGTTCTTCAAATGCTTGTAGTCCAGCGGAATAAAGCCCATAGAGCGTTCATTGCTCAGGAACCCCAGCGTAGACGCGGATACGGCAAGCTCGGTGAGCTTCAACTGACGCTTTGTGTTCAGCTTTGTTGTGGTTCCGGTCTGACTGCCAAGCCATACTTTGCCGTCAGCGGTTCCCAGAGCAGCGCCGTCCTCAAGGATAAGCGCACTTGTAATAGAAGAGAAGCTCAGAGGAATAGGCACCCGCCTTTTGGTTTCAAGCTGCCCCTCACTGCTTATGGCAAAATGATACACCGTTGAGGAGTAGGAATTCAGCGCCAGATAGACACATTCCGCCGACTCATGGCTCACCGGCAGTAAGATGCCGCCCTGAGCGGTCAGACGTTCCCTAAACAGAATCACGCCGGAAACCGCGTCAAGGATCACGACGCCGCTCTGATCAAGACCGCCCAAAAACCGGTTGTTACCAAAGAGTATGGGGGAACGAAGCTGCGCCGGCGCGTTAAAACGCTGCATCTCCTTGCCGGAGTTGAGGTCCCAGTACGAAATCGCGCCAACAGGCTGGTAGATAACCATGCTCCGTTCCGACCGGCCCGTACAAGCAAGCGTAACCACGCCGGAAATCTCCGGCGCTTGTATGAGTTCGCCGTTTTCAGCCTGAATAAACACAACGCCGCTCATGGTACCCCACGCGGCAATGATGATGTTTCCACCCGCTGAGTAGTTGATATACGCGATGGAGTCGCGGAAGCCCTGCGTAAAGAGCTTCTTCTTTGCCGCATAGTCCCAGACCGAAACGCGATACGCGCCGGTCGCGTCGTGATCAACCACAGCAACCTGCGTTTTATCAGGACGCAGCGCCATACAGGAAATGGCGTAAGGGCTTAATTCAAAGCGTTCAAGCGCGGTTTTGTTCCGTATATCCCAGATTTCCAGAAACCCGTCCTCGCCCACGCTGAGAAGCTGGTTTTTTGCGTCAAGAACAAGGGCGTTCACCGCGCCCTCGTGCGGTCCGGGCGCAAACACCTCGCCCGTTAAGACCCTGGAAGAGGAAAAACTCTGCGCCGATACACAGGAAGACGCTGGCAAAGCAAGGAAAACAATCAGGACGATATTGATAGCGAGTGAACACCTCATAGATCAAACTCCCCCCGCAGCCTTTTTACTGGCGTACCAGATACAAGATGTCTCCAAACACGGCAAAGATCATAAGCCCAAAGATCAGCACAACGCCGATAGTCTGAAACACATAGACCGCTCGCGGATGCAGGGGCTTGCGGGTGATTCCTTCTATAACAAAGAGCAGTATCATACCGCCGTCAAGAATAGGAAGCGGCAGAAGGTTCATAACGCACAGCGCGACTGAGATGAGCGCAAGAAAGTTCCCCATGGCGTTCAAGCCGGTACCCACGCTCTGACCAAAACCAGCCGCAGCCACGTCCCCCACCATATAGGTAATCCGCACTGGTCCAGACAGCGCCTGGGTGAGATCAATGCCCCGAAACAGCAGGGCAAAGCTCCTCACCGACACCACCAAAGTATCCCATGTTTCCTCAATGCCCTTGGCAAAAGCCGCAATCGGGGAAAGGCTCGGTGTGCGATACTGAATCGTCTCGTAATTGATGCCCAGTTCAGCGCCCGCGTCAGTGTACCACGGGTTAATGAGCGTGTTCATACGCGCCCCGTTCCGCTCAAACTCCACGTCCAGCGTTGACGGCTTGTCTTGCATGATCCTGACCAGCGCGACAGTGTAGGGAACGTCCTCGCCATTCACCGTCAGGATGCGATCTCCGGGACGAATGTCCGCAATCGCGGCGGGACTGCCCGCTTCAACCGAAGCAACCACCGGCTCGGTCCAAAAATACACGCCAATCTTGCCCGCGCCCGTACTCTTGTCCAGATCAGGACGTACCGTGAGTTCCTGAATCGCGCCGTCCCGTTCCACCTTTAGATTAAGCGGGGTCTCCGGGTTAATAGCAATGTGTTCCTGAATGTCGTGATAGTTGCTGATTGGCTTTCCATTGATCTCGATGATGCGATCTCCGGTTTCAAGCGCGGCCTCGTCCGCCGGATAGCGTTCATTCGGGTTGACGCTCGACACCAGCACGATCCGGTTTTCCAGCGTGCTGACGTCAAACCCAAAGCCCCATATCATCGAAAGCGCGATTGCCGCAAAGATCAGGTTAAAAAAAGGACCGGCAAACGACACCACAATCCTGCGCCAGGGGCTGACCGCGAAGAAACTGCCCGTCTCAGGCGTTACCGCGTTCTGCTTCTTCTCATAAGCCTCCTTAAACTCATTCTCCCCCTTCATCTTGCAGTACCCTCCCACGGGGAACATGCCGATACGGTATTCAACGTCACCGATCTTTTTCTTGAGGATAGGGTTTCCCCAACCGATTGAGAAAGCCTCGACGTGGACGCCAACAAGCCGCGCCGCGAGAAAATGCCCCAGCTCATGAACAAACACCACAATTCCCAAACCAAGTATACCCAAAAGTATTTTAACAATAATCATAGTATAAATACTAATACAAAACAGAGCCTTTTGCTATCAGGCGGCGC
>JAITFA010000133.1 GCA_031281685.1 Treponema sp.
GCGCCCGGGTCAGCGACGTGGACATAGAGCGTATTTCCTTCAATAGACACCGCGTCATCTGGGTCATCGCTCCAGGCATTGTCAATGGCAAGGGACACCAGATGGGTAAGGTCAACGCGCTCCTCATCGGGCGGCGGCGCAAGCGGCGCTTTAGCAGATACCAGCGAAAGACCAAAGCGCGTGGGATACGGGTTCACAAAGGGCGACCAGAATCCGGTAGACAAGAGCAGCCGGTGGGCTTCTATCGGCGTTTCCTGTTTACCCAAGTCTTTGAGCGCACGGCTTTTGTCGGTACGCTTATACGCAAGCGCCTCAATTTCCTGAAAGAAACGCCGTGAATCAGGCGTGTCGTCTTCAGGGAGACGACCCTCGCCGCCAGCCTTGAGCCGCTGTAGAAAGCGGTCTCGCGCTGTGCCTTCCCGCTGCTTTTCAGCGCGTTTTTGCTCATCAGCCGCTACTTCATCGAGTTTCCGGCCATGTATCGCGTCAATGTTCCCGCTGAAGTAGAGGCCGTCTCTGAGAAGCGTGTATGCAGCCCAGCTTGTTCTGGCTGTATATTCGCCGTACACCAGTTCCGCGAGTTCTTTGAGCGAAACCACGTCCTCTTCCAGCAGTTCCCACGCGCCCCGAACATCGTCAGTATCTGGCGCATCATTGCCGGAAGCCCAAGCTTCCAGGTCTGTAAGGGCGCATGGACCGGGATAGATGAGTTCAACGTCTTTTTCCCGCACTCTGAGTTGTTCCCCGTCAAGAACAGCTATGTTTATCTTTTCCTCAACGCTGTTTACCAGCGCCGGGCGGTTTTTATATACTACAAGGCTTTTTTCTCGTATCATGGAGCAAGTTTACCGGTATACAGGAAGCGCTTCTAGCATTCAAGTTCAGCGACCGAATCTCATGCGCGGACGCTTCTATGGATTGCTCGTGTATGTGGCGGCAAAGATGAAGTTACAGCGCAGGCCATATTCATGGAAGCGCACTGAAAAGCCTATGTGTTTGTTTCCAGTATCAAGCACGCGCTCACTGTAGCCGCCCAGTAAATCCGCGACTATTTCTCTGGCATTCTGATAAGGACCGGAAATCGCTGTGGATGAAACACTACCGCTTCGCCAGACGCCGTACCTTTTGATCCGGTCTCCCAGGCCTCCGCTGCTGTCTGTTGACGCGAGACAAAGCCCGCGCTCAAGGTTTAGCAAAGCCATTGGCCTTGCCGACAGAAGCGCACGGTACGCCGCGTGATTCGGGTTCAGATACAGACGGGCGTACTTCTGGGGATCGCTTCTGAGCTTGTTGAGTTCCAGCGTTACGTCTTTCTCAATGCCGGTGAGCCAGCTCGCGTCCTTTGCCGTGTCCAGCTTACCAATATCCCAGTTCTTCGCATCAGGATCGTTTCGTGCCTCAAAGCGGGCTGTGGCTCGTTTCTCCTCTTCCTGCTGT
Organism: Treponema sp.; assembly: GCA_031281685.1. Classification (GTDB taxonomy): domain Bacteria; phylum Spirochaetota; class Spirochaetia; order Treponematales; family Breznakiellaceae; genus JAIRMT01. The sequence goes on from JAITFA010000133.1 coordinate 1,438, forward strand.
TCAGCCGTGTTGTTCGCGCTAATATACTGGCCGGCGAAATCTATGACACACATGGTTGCATACCTTGTGTGGGGACCTATTGAAACACCCACACAGCCAAAGTTCTTATCCATGTTGTTAGCGCGATGTCCTCGATTAGGCACGTTATCGTCAATCAGAAGCTGGATAACAATCTCGCGGCCATCACTTGCCCCATAGGAAATGTTCTCTCCCATGACGCCGCCCCATTGACCATACCGGTTCATGCGCCCGCTTATCGTACTGCTGTCGCTCCCTGTATGCCCGACAATCCCCTTAGCTCCGGTATCCCGTGTGTGATCCCTTGCCGCCTTGAACAGTCCTTCTCTCAGTACCAGAACTTGCGCGCTTTCTCTGCTGGACAGGTCGGCAATGCACTCCTGTACCGCAGCCGGTCCTTCCGCAGTTACTATCGTGCCGGATTGCCCCGGGCCTTTGTACCCTTTACCGCCACCGCTTCCGTCAAACCATGCAAGGCGGGGCTTGACGTACAGTTCCGCGTACTTTGCCGGATTAGTCCGTACCTTGTTCAGTTCCAAGATTACATCTTTTTCAACCCGTGTAAGATAGGTTACATTTCGCGCGGTATCCAGCGCGTCAATATCCCAGCCGTCGGCGTCCAGCGCGTGAGCAGTGAAGGCGGAAAGTAACAATCCCGCAACCAGCACGGCGCATAAGCGGCTCTTTGTCATAAAAGTTCTCATTCTTGTCCCCTGAATCAAACATATTTTGGCATTGAAGCGTCGTCAAGTGCGCGTCAACGCACTGTGATTGACAAATCCCCAGTCAAGGTGCCGGAGACCGAAGCGGCAGGCAGGCAGGCGGTGCCAAAGACCAAGCAAGGTGCCAGAGACCGAAACGGCAGGCAGACGGGGTCAGAGACCGGGCAAGGCGCCAGAGCCTGAAGCGGCAGGCAGACTGTGCCAGAGACCGGGTAAGGTGCCAGAGCCTGAAGCGGCAGGCAGACGGGGTCAGACTATGCAGGCGACTACCAGCCGGAATAATGTCTGGCACCTACGGCTGACACCAATGGCTCTGGCACCTTGTGCCAGTGTCTGGCACCAATGCCGGGCTGACACCGCATCTTTGGCACTGGCGAGGGACTTACGTCTGGTACCAATGTCTCTGGTACCCACATCTCTGACACCGCCGTCTCCTGACTTTAGGCATGACTTGCATTATACAGCGGCTTGTGGTATAGGACTTGTCAACATGAAAGTTGCTGTTATTTTTGGTTCCCAATCGGACAAAGCTA
>JAITFA010000136.1 GCA_031281685.1 Treponema sp.
CCCGTACCCATAAGGAACAGGTTCACCGAGCGGACGCCGGAGAGGAAAAACGCCTCGTGCAGGGCATTGAGTGCCTTTGCCTCGTCCTGCTGCGCGATAACGGCTGAGATGTTGAGTTCCGAGGAACCCTGGGCAATGGCGATCACGTTGATCCCGTTCCGGCCCAGCGCGTAGAACACTTTGCCGGCAATGCCGGAACTACTCTTCATGCACGAACCGACTACCGCGATGATGGCAAAGCCACGCTCACAGATGGGCGGGTCAATGAGTGAAATAGCGATTTCCCGTGAGAACTCTTCCCGAAGCGCGGCATCCGCTGTGGAAAGGTCTTCCGGCAGTATGGCAAAGCAGATGGAGTATTCGCTGGAGCTTTGGGTGATGAGGATGACGTTTATGCCCTTACGCGCCAGCGCCCCGAAAAGCCGCGACGAGAAGCCCGCAACACCCACCATGCCGGAACCCTGCACCCGTATCAGCGCGATGTTATTAATAGAAGTAATGCCGCGGATAAGGTAAGGGCCGGGTTCCGTGCTTTGGACAACGCAGGTTCCGGCGGCGGCTGGATTGAAGGTATTGCGTATCCAGATGGGAATACCCTTTTCAAGGGCTGGTCTTATGGTTGGCGGAAACAGTACCTTTGCCCCGAAGTGGGACAGCTCCATTGCCTCCACATAAGACAGTGAATTGAGTGTGAACGCGCCTTTCACGAGACGCGGGTCGGCGGTAAGGATGCCGTCAACATCGGTCCATATCTCAAGCGGATGTTCGGTTTTCAGGGCCACGGCGAAGATGGCGGCGCTGAGGTCTGAGCCGCCCCGTCCCAGGGTGGTGGTAACGCCATCGAGGGTGGAACCGATGAAGCCGGTGGCCACTTTGAGGCGTTGCCCTGTTTCGGCAAAACAGGCGCGGATATTGGCGTAGGTCTCGGTTTCGAGAACGAGCGCCTTGCCATAGTCCGCGTCAGTTTTGACGAGGGAACGGGTGTCAAGATAATCAGCCGGAACGCCCGCCGTGCTGAGGATTCTGGCAAGGAGGGCGGCGGAAAGGCGCTCGCCGAAGCTCATCACCATGTCGAGGGTTCGCCTTGACAGTTCCCGCAGGATGGCAATGCTATCCAGGATATGGGTCAACTCGGCGAAGCTGTTTTCTATAAACAGCTTCGCGCTTTCGAGGCTTTCGCCGCTGAGGAAAAAGGCGGCTGTGTCGCAATGCTGTTGTTCCATAGCCCGCGTTTGATCCATATAGCCGACGTCTCCGGCTTGGGCTTTCCGGCTGACCTCAATCAAGCTGTCGGTCATGTTCGAAAAAGCCGACACCACCACCACCGCGATATCGTCAGTGGGCCCCCTTTTGATAATATTGATAACTCTGTTAATCGCGCCGGTTGAGCCAACCGAGGATCCGCCAAACTTTAGAACACGCATACTTTATCTCCAAGCACAAAAAAATGTGCTTGACATATTACCGTGTATCTGATAAGTTAGGCAATGTAATGGCGGCATAGCTCAGTTGGCAGAGCAAACGGCTCATAACCGTTGTGTCACAGGTTCAATCCCCGTTGCCGCTATCGACGGGTTCCTGCTCGTCGTGTTTCTGTTGCCCTGTTGGGCATACCTCCTGCGGCGGGTCGTTCCCACCCGCCGCTTTTTTATACGAGCGCGTGGAGCGAACCAAACTGTAACTATAGCTTGTCTCTCTGGTTTACTTAACAAAGAATTCCTGCCATCAAGGGATGGGGTATTGCAGATTTTTCCTTTAAATCATATTATATGTAGGGAAACAAATTCCCCGTACCCCCAGTTTACCTCGTCAATGGGTGGAGTAACCCCACTGTGAAGGCGCTGGGGCGTGTTTCATGTGAGGCGTGGATTAGAGTTGTTATCTTAGATTTAGAGGGGAAATCGGGCTTTAGACCGGCTTTCCCAAAGTCAGTTCCAAAACTAACCGAGCTTTAGAACTGGTTCATGTACTTAAGTCTGTGAAAATTGTGAGGGTTTGCAGGAATGCTCGATATCGGTCACATCCATCGTACGGAATACGAGTTAGACGCCGACCGATCCGAATCTTTGGGAAAAGTTGTCATTGCCGAGGCGCCAGGCAGAGTTCATTACCTGGGTGAGCATGGTGAGCCAAAGGCCGGATTATTTCTCTCATCAGCGATAGACCGATACATTCGAGTCGCGGTGAGTCTCCGTAAAGACAATTCGCTCCGGTTCTTTGCCGCCAATCTGGGAGAGCGTAAGCGCACGACGCTGATCAATCTCAAATATAAACGCGAAGATCGCTGGGCTAACTATCTTAAGGTTGCTGTTCACATCTTCGCGGGTCTAGGCTTTCCGGTTAAGGGGTTAAACTTCACTATTGCCGGCGATGTTCCCCAGCAGATCGGGCTGGCATCCTCCTCCGCCATTGAAGTGGCGGCTGCGGTCGCGCTCCGGGGCTTCTTTAACGTGAAACTCAGCGACGAAGACCTGTTGGGCAAACTCATCACTGCCCATAAAGCCTTCTTTGGCAAGAAGGATACTGCCGTTGACTACGCCATTGCCCTGTTCGCGGAAGAAAACAGCTTCCTCGTCGTAGACGAACTCAATCTGGAAGTAACGCCAATCAGGTCAAGTCTTGATAACTATAAGATACTCATCATGGATTCGCGAGTGCCGCGTATGGGGATCGAGGAAGAACTTAAGGAACGGCGTCAGGACCTCAAACATGGGCTGGATTTACTGGCCCGCAAGCACCCCGGAACCAGTTTCAGGAACTTTGTTACCGCCGACCTGGTCGAGTCAATGGGCGACCTGCCGGAGGAGATTCGGCGGCGCTGTATGCACATTGTGCAGGAACTACGGCGTATAGACGAGGCTGGGGAAGCTCTACTCAAGGCAGACCAGCCTGCCCTCTCCAAGATTATCCTCCACTCCCACGAGAGCCTGCGGGACCTCTACGAGGTATCCTGCCCGGAGATTGACTGGCTGGTGAAACGGGCGCAGGAACTGGATGGCGTACTCGGCTCGCGTATGACTGGTCTGGGCTTTGGCGGCTGTACCTACACGATCATCGGGGAGCAGGTTATTGAGGAATATAAGCGCCGGCTTGAAGATTATGAGAGGATTTTTGGTTTTCATCCGATAATATATGAAATCAAACCCGCCGCTCGGGCGCATTTGGAGACTGTTTAGCGGCATGGAGGGGAAAGTAATGTTGCAGGAAGGTATACGGCTTTTTAACATAAAGCGATGGGAAAAAGCGCTTGAGGCGTTTTTGCAAGTAGAGGTAGACGAGAAAAGCAATGAGGCGGTAGAACTGGCCTATTATCTGGGACTGTGTTATACCAAGCTTGAACGCTACGACGAGGCTCTGCTCTATCTGGAACGGGTGATAACGGCGAACAAGTATCCGTCGAGGGTATACCAGTGCCGTCTCGCATTGGCGTATGTTTATACAATCACCAATCGTGCGAAACTGGCGCAGTTCGAGCTTGAGCATGTGGTAAACACTGGTTCTGAGACTCCACAACTCTACCTGATCATGGGTTTTGCCGCGTGGCAAGAGAAACAGTACAACAAGGCGATTGAGTGTTATGGCAAGGCGCTCAAGATGGATGAGCGCAACGCCACCGCGCTCAATGGACTGGGGTATATTCTTGTGGATACCGACATGAACATAGCGCAGGGCATATCCTTCTGCAAGAAAGCCGTGAAAACTAACCCGAAAAACGCGGCCTATCTTGATTCATTGGGTTGGGCATACTTCAAGAATGGCAATTTCAGCGAAGCCACAAACTGGTTACGCAAGGCGCTGGAGGCCGCGCCCCAGCCCCAACAGAAAGAGATACGCAACCATATCAAGATAGTCGCGGGAGTGTAATGTGAAACGCCTGGGTCTTGTCCTCTTGCTTTTCCCACTATTATTGGAAGCGCCGCTTGAGGCGCAGTCCACAGGCGTAAATTCACTTTCTCCCACAGATACGAATACCCTCTATGCGCGTGAAGAATTTCGGATAGGGGTGCAGGCGTATAACCGTTTCGCTTTTAACGAAGCGATTCTTTCCTTTGAAAAGGCCCTTTCGTACCTGCCCGGTGAACCACTCCTCATGGACTGGCTGGGACGCGCCTACTACCGTTCCGGCCTTGAGGCAACCGCACTGAGTGTCTGGACTAACTCAGCCCAAGCCTACGGGATTTCTTCGCCAGAGGCCATACTACTGGGGAGCCGTATTGAGACTGTGCGTAACCGGCGCAGCCTTCTGCCCCTTGTGGAAGATAACGTGCGCTATGTCGCCTCTGGTCGATACCCGGGTCGCTCAGGCAATATGGTCTACTTTAAGCAACCAACTTCAATACTGCCGCTTGATGACGGTTCAGTTTGGGTTGTGGCTTATGGAAGCAATGAATTGGTTCGTATTGACATAAACGGCGTCATCAGACAGCGTGCGCGTGGACCGAGCGGGCCGCTCAATGGTTTCAACCGGCCATACGACATTGTTCGCGGTCTTGATGGCCGGATGTACGTCTCCGAGTACCAGGGCGGGCGGGTGAGTATACTCAGCTCGAATGGGGATTGGCTCTCGTACATTGGCGAAAAAGGCCGGGATAACGGTATGTTTGTGGGCCCGCAGAACCTCGCTATAGACGAAGAGGGTTACCTCTATGTGGTTGATTATGGTAATCGCCGTATATCCAAGTTTGATCCGGATGGCGGGTTTATTCTATCGTTTGGAAACAGAACCGCGTTTTTTCCCGGGTTCCTTTCCCCAACCGGTATTGCGGCCAAAGACGGTATGGTCTATGTCGCCGATAACGCGACAAAGCAAATTTACCGGTTTGACCGAAACGGCATCTACCAAGATGTTTTTGTCAAAGAAGGACTTTCCGGCCCAGAGAGCCTCCGTTTTCTGCCTGACGGCGCTCTGCTTGTGGCTGACACTAACCGGATTCTCGTCATTGAGCTTGATTCAGCGCTTGTTCGAGAGCTGGGTATGGCGGGCAATAGTTCCGTGCGGATTGTTGGCGCAGAGATGGACAAGAACGGCAATGTGCTTGCCGCAAACTTTCAGGGGGACGAAGTTTCGGTGATGACCCGCTTGAACGATATGGCCGCCGGTCTGTTTGTGCAGATAGATCGCGTGGTCGCCACTTCATTCCCCATTGTTACGCTTGAGGTAACGGTGCAGGACCGTCTGCGCCGTCCAATTATTGGCCTTGACGCACGGAACTTTCTCCTCAGTGAGGAAGGCCGCACTGTTATTGAGCAGAGCTTTATCGGCGCAGGCTATCGCGCCAATACCGCCGACATAAGCGTACTCATAGAGCGCTCGAACCTGACCCTTGACGCGCAGCTTGATATGGAAGTGGCGCTCAGGGATATACGCGCCAACTTGTCGGGTAAACTTGTATCGCTGGTTTCAGCCAGCGAACAGCCGCTTAAGGAGCAAGTCAGCGAGCTTGCCGCCGAGGTAGCGCGTGCGGCGCGGGGCAATCCAGCTTCGTATAGCCAGAACTGGCGCTTTGACCTCGGCTTGCGCCTTGCCGCAAGCGACCTGCTCCCGATGGAAAAGAAACGAGCCGTGGTGTTTGTCGGTTCAGGTAACCTTGGTGAACTGGCTTTTGAGCAGTACAGCCTTTCCGAATTGGCCTCCTATCTTGCCAACAATGGTATTATCTTTTACGCAATCATGGTTGGCGGCAATCAGGCTGGTGAAGAACTCCGCTATCTCTGCAATCAAACTGGCGGTGAAGTGCTTTCCCTCTACCAACCCCAAGGCATAGGCCCAGCTATACGCGACATAGCCGCCACTCCCAGCGGAACCTACATCCTGAGCTACCGTTCCCAGCTATCCACCGACTTTGGCCTCGCTTACCTGCCAGTGGAAGCCGAAGTCTACCTCATGGAACGCTCAGGCCGCGACAGCATCGGCTACTTCTCGTCGCTGGAGTAGTGGGAATGGCGAACTTCTGGAGAATCGACTTCAAGGGAAGACGCTATTCGTTCCAGCATTGGCGCGGAGTGGAGCAGGGTGAGTAGCGGCTGTATGACGAGCGCTTCCGCCTGATGAACAAGTACCCCTTAGCCCGCCGTTAGGCGGGTTTGGCGCTTGTGTTTCATAGACTGAAAAAGCAGCGGCCATGTTTAAACCGGCAAAAAATTTTAAGAATTTTTGGCAAACTGCTTGACAAGTGTTACGCTGTGGTATATACTAATTATATGAATCGAGAAGAACGCCATAAGGCGGCTTACAGTCTAACTTCTCAAAAAGTGCTGTATAACAGCGACATACAGCTTGTTGTGAATAAATTTACCCCCCCCCCCCCCCCCCAATAGCGTTA
>JAITFA010000172.1 GCA_031281685.1 Treponema sp.
ATAAACCATACCCTAAAATTATCAAAAGAAATGGGATATAAGGCTGTAATAATATACGGCGATCCAGAATATTATAAAAAATTTGGATTTAAGGCATCGAAAGAATATGACATTACAAATAAGGGCAAAAAATATCCAGCGGCATTATTGGTTTTAGAATTATATCCTAATGCATTAAATGGAATAAAAGGAATATTTGATGAATGGGCGGTTTACGAAATAGACGAAAAAGAATTGGAAGAATTTGAGAAAAGATTTATTAAAAAAGAGAAAATAGTTACAAAGACACAAGAAAGATTTCTGGAAATAGCTAATAAATATTTGTAAAAATAATGGGGTATGGACAAACGGCGTCAAAAATTGCCCGCGCCGCCGATGGCGTCATCACGTCATAGCTTACCCGATTCTCAACCTTGGTGGTCAAGGCAATAGACACCGAGGAATACCTCTTTAAGCAATCCCCGTTGCTGTAGCATAACGACAAGTCCGGCTCAGAAAAGGCCCGAAATCTTCCCCATACTGTCAATGTCGATCTTCTCAGCCGCCGGAACAGGCGGCAGTCCGGGCATAGTCATAATGTCGCCAGTGAGGGCTACAATAAAACCCGCGCCCGCCGAGACCTTTGCTTCCTTCACTGTAAGCGTAAAACCGCTCGGCGCGCCCAGCAACTTTTCATTGTCGGAAAAGCTGTATTGCGTTTTCGCCATGCAAACCGGCAGAGCGCCGAACCCCAGCTTCTCAAGGTCATGAATCTGCTTCTTTGCCGCCGGCAGTATGCTTACCTCTCCAGCATGGTAAATCTTTCTGGCAATGGCTTCGATCTTCTCAACAATGGATGCGGATAGCTCATAGCTATACTGGAACTCCGACGGCTGTTCGCAGAGCCGCGCCACCTCGTGCGCCAGCGCCACGCCGCCCTCGCCCCCTTTAGCCCAGACCTCGCTCAACGCCACGTTCACGCCGAGCGTCTGGCACCTCTTTTCAATAAGACTAAGCTCAGCGTCACTGTCCTGGGGAAAACGGTTGACGGCAACTACCGCCGGCAGCCCATAAACCTGCGTGATGTTTTCGACGTGCCGCAACAGATTCGGCAGTCCCTCTTCCAGCGCCGCGAGGTTTTCCCTTGCCAAGTCAGTCTTCTTCGCGCCGCCGTGGTGTTTGAGCGCCCTCGCCGTCGCCACAATCACCACCGCCGCAGGCTTGAGTCCCGCCATACGGCACTTGATGTCAAGAAACTTTTCCGCCCCCAGATCAGCGCCGAAACCAGCCTCCGTTACCACATAATCCCCTAGCTTGAGCGCCATTCGCGTCGCCATCACCGAATTACAACCGTGCGCGATGTTGGCAAACGGACCGCCATGCACAAACGCTGGCGTATGTTCCAGGGTCTGTACCAGATTGGGCTTGAGCGCGTCTTTAAGCAGCGCCGCCATTGCCCCCGCCGCGTTAAGCTGCGCGGCGCGAACCGGCTCGCCACTGTAGGTATAACCCACTACTATAGAAGAAAGCCGTTGTTTAAGGTCGTCAACGTCAGAAGCCAAACAGAGTATCGCCATGACTTCACTGGCAACAGTGATGTCGTAAGAATCCTCGCGGGGAGCGCCGTTGGCTTTGCCGCGCAGTCCACCCACGATGAAGCGGAGCTGACGATCATTCATGTCCACGCAGCGATGCAAGGTGATACGGCGAGGATCAATGCCGAGCGCGTTTCCCTGATAGATGTGATTGTCGATAAGAGCGGCGAGCAGATTGTTTGCCGCGCCAACCGCGTGCATATCGCCGGTAAAGTGGAGGTTGATATCCTCCATCGGCACCACTTGGGCATAGCCGCCGCCCGCAGCCCCGCCTTTCACGCCAAACACCGGACCCAGCGAAGGCTCCCGCAAGGCGACAATGGCGTTCTTACCGAGCTTCCGAAGCCCGTCAGCCAAGCCAACCGTAGTCGTGGTCTTCCCTTCTCCCGCAGGCGTCGGCGTAATCGCCGTAACCAGCACCAACTTCCCATCCGCCTTAGCGTCATTGTCCCGCAGGTACTTATAATCAACCTTAGCCTTATAGTTACCATACAACTCAAGGTAACGCTCCTCAATACCCACGCTTGCCGCGATCTCAGCAAGGGGCCTGAGCGTAGTTTCCTGCGCGATTTCAATATCTGACTTCATGTTATTAGCTCCTTTTATATAGACGTAATGAGACTTACTGCGCGATCCTGATGCCGGAAGCCTTAAGGATTTCACTGACGCTCCGCCACTTGTTAATCGTATAGATATGCAAGCCGTCGATGCCCGCCGCGATGTAGCGATGAATCTGTTTGACAGTGTATTCCATGCCGGCTTTCCTGAAGCTGTCCGCGTCGTCAGAGTACTTGCCCAGAATGCTGGCGAGTTCAGCCGGTATTGAACAGCCGTTACTGACGGTCATACGGATGATGGCGTCCCTTGCCAGCACAGGCATAAGCCCGACAATAATCGGGATGTGGATACCAGCGCGGCGCACCCGCTCCACATAGCGATGATAGGCCGTAATGTCGTGGCAGAGTTGTAACATAATGAACTGCGCGCCGTTGTTCTGCTTGTTCCGCAGATGGGCGATGTCCGCCTCAAATGAGGGCGCGTCGATATGCTTTTCAGGATAGCCCGCCGCGCCTATATGCAGGTCAGGAAACTCGCTGCTGATGAACGCTATGAGTTCGCCGGCATGGGCAAAGTCGCCGTGCGTACCGTTCCAGCCCGCTGGAAAGTCGCCGCGCAGCAGGAGGAAATTCTCGATACCCAGGGCGATATACGAGGCGACAAACGCCTTCACATCAGCGCGAGTGTTTCCAATGCAGGTGAAGTGCGCTAACGCCTCACAGCCGCTCTGTTTCACCGCCTTGCAGATTTCGAGGCTGCGTCCCTTGTTGGTCCCACCCGCTCCGTAGGTACAGCTTATGAAGTCTGGCTTAAAGTAATAGAGCTTTGACAAGGCTTCAAATAGCGGCTCCATGGGCTGCTCGTTTTTGGGCGGAAACACCTCAAAAGAGAAGCTCATACGCATTTTTAGAATTTCAGCAATCTTCATAGTTTTCCTTGAGTTCTGTTCACTCCAACATCTTTAGTTTTTAACCCAATGTCTTTAGATATTGACTTCATGTCTAAAGACATTGACTCCGCGTCTAAAGACATCAACCCAATGTCTAAAGACATTGACTCCGCGTCTAAAGACATCAACCCAATGTCTTAGCCTTCACCAGCGGAGGTAAGGGCTTTACCATCAAAGATAAGGCGTTTCTCCCCTTCCGGCACAGTAACAGAAGTGAGGGTATATTCTGTTTCATTGGAGTCATTAACGGTAATCTGTACGTTATAGGAGCCTGGGTCAAGTTTTAGGGTGATTTCTTCATTTGGTCCCGCGTTTCCTGTCCAGCGTTCAAGCCAAACCGCAGACTGGTAGGTTTGTACCTTGGTGATAACAGCCGACTCGGATCCGTTCTTCACGATGAGTCTTCCTTTGGGTTCCACGAAGCCGCCTTCACAAGCGGTAAGAAGGAATAAGGCTACGCC
>JAITFA010000068.1 GCA_031281685.1 Treponema sp.
GCGAGTGCGTGTTTTTCCTCGTACTGCCGGTGAAAAAGCGCCTTTGCCGCCGCCGCTACGCCTTTTTCACGCTTGGCCACGCGAAACGTTTTGTGTATATCCCTTAACTCTATCATCGGCTCACATACCTTACGTTGCTCAGGAAGCGCCCGGTTCCCACGCGAGGAGGCATTGATTCTTCACAGACAAGCACATCAAACACGGCAGCTGCTCCTTACTCAACATTCTTACCGCAACAGCATACCAGAACTTCTGGGATGTGTTCTAGAAGTTCTGGAATGTGTTCTACGATTCCTGGAATGTGTTCTAGAAGTTCTGGAATGTGTTCTACGATTCCTGGGATGTGTTCTAGAAGTTCTGGAATGTGTTCTAGAAGTTCTGGAATGTGTTCTACGATTCCTGGACTGTGTTCTACGAGTTGAGGGAAGATTTGAAGGGCAGGGCGGTTTAACTAAACACCGGCTACTAACTTAACCGTGAAACCCACAATGAGCGGGATGATCAGATTGTCGTAGTCCCTGATCGGCAGAGCCTCTGCGAGTGTGGCGCTTATGGCGGCGCTCAGGGCGATTTTGTAATCCCAGCAAACGTAGTAGGCGGCAAGGAACACCGCCGTAAAGCAGGCAATGGAACCTTCGAGGCTTTTGCCGCCCAGGAACGCGGGACGACAGCGGCCAAAGAGCTTGCCGACAAGACTAGCAACGCCGTCGCCAAAAGCCAGCGCGTAAATGGCAATGGTAGCTGCGGGCGACGGGTAGAGCAGGAGGGAAAGCAGCGCGCCAAGACCCAGCGTAACCGGTCCCAGCACGAACCGGCCCTTGTCACGGGTGCGCGACGCCATATTGGTGATGGAAGAGATCAGGGGAACGTTGATGCCTGAAAGACGCAGGTATTCTACCCATGTGTAAAACAGTGTGCCAGCCATAAGGAGGACCATAGTGAGCGGGCGGTTAAGCTCCGCAAGCGTAGGGCTTAACGCGATAAGAAAATGTATCGCTTTCCTGATGATTTCAGTCTTTACTTCATGGAAGTTGAGTATCCCCATGTGTACTTTTGGCAGTTGAACCATTAATACTTCCTGTCGCGCTTTTTCCATTTCTATCTCCATACCAGTACTATAGCATAGCCTGTGCCAGTCCCGCTCGCCGCCTCTAAATAGTGTAGATACAGTACATTTTCTTTTGATATACGCTACATATAGCGTATAATGCTTATGTTAAACTTTTTTGCAACACTGTCTGTCTACAAAAACAGACAGCATTGGTTCAAAAAAAACTACTCTGATTGCGTTTTGCACTGAGCCGCAATTTCCGCGATCACGCGATCCGCATCCTCGTAAGCGACTTGGCAGCTTCCCACCTGATGATGGCCCCCGCCGCCGTACTTGAGCAGCAGGCTGCCCACATCAACGGTGGAGGTTTTGGTGATGATGCTATGCCCCACGGTGATTGCGCAGTTAGCCTTGTCTTTGCCGTCCATCGCCCAGACGGAGATGTTCTGCTCAGGGAAAAAGGTGTAAAGCAGGAAGCGATTCCCCGCGTAGATGGGATCAACGTTTCGTAAATCGACCATGATCACGTTATCCTCAGCGCGGGCATATTTTTGCATCATCTCGCGGTACAGTTTTTCCTGCTCGAAGTACACGTCAATGCGCTCTTTCACGTCGCTCATGGCGAGGATTTCGTCGATGCTTTTGGTGATACAGGCTTTTGCCAGCATTTCCATGAGCGCATAATTGCTGATGGTGAAGTTCTTGAACCTGCCCAAGCCGGTACGGGGGTCCATGATGAAGCCTAAAAGTATCCAGCCGCTAGGGTTGAGTATCTCGCCCCGCGTCAAATCGGCTGAATCCATTTTATCCACATAGTGAACCATCTCGGCGAAATGCCCCAGTTTCTTCTTACCGCCGTAATAATGGTACACCACATGGGCGCAACTTGGGGCTTTCCGGCACACGCCTTCAAAGAACACCTTGCTCCCCAGACGTTCTACTTCGCTGGAGTGATGATCGAACCACAGCTTGCACCCTTGGACATAGGGAACGTTGGCAAGCACATCGTTATTCGTAACTTTCACAAGCCCGTCTTGAAGGTCTTTTGGGTGAACGAACTTCCATTCGTCAATCACCCCCAGAGACTCCAGTAACGCGCCGCAGGCTAATCCGTCAAAATCGGATCTGGTTAATAAGCGCATAATACCTCCACTTGGTTTCGCAAAATCAGGTTTGTTCGCAATCAATGAACACACCCAGCATATAGAAGAAACCTCCTTTCGCCTATACGTTATTTCCGCTATCCGCAGCATCCTTGTAAGCGCTGGGATCAAAAGCCCCCAAGCGCCACGCGCCAGACGGGAATCCTTCGGCGATTTGCTTCAGGATGCCTAAGGGAGAGATGGAAAAGCGGCTGCGGCTGGCGCGGCAGACGTTCAGGAAGACGGGCGCGGTAATCGGCGCGGGAAGCGTGGTACCGAAGGATATTCCCGCCGGGGTGATTGCCGTGGACGATCCCTGCAAGGCGCTTCACCCCATTGGGCCTGAAGATAGGGTATACTATTACAAGGAACGAAAGTTTTCCAATCTTTAGGTTTTGCTTGACGAAAGGAGAGAGCGGGCGTTATGAAAAAGATAGTTTTTATTGATGTGGACGGGACGCTGGTCAACGAAAAAATGGCGGCGCCGGAATCGGCGCAGGCGGCTTGCCGCACGGCTGTCAAAAACGGGCATACTCTCTGTTTGTGTTCCGGTCGTCAGCGGTTTCTTATGGAAGACCTTATGGGGCTTGGGTTTCAGGCGGTGATTAGCGCGGGCGGGGCGGAGATTGAAATCGAGAGGGATGTTGTCTTTCAGCGCCTCTTTGATGATTCGCTTACAAGGAAAATTACCGGTTTTTTCATGGAACGCGAAACGCCCTTCACACTTGAACGGAGTACGGGACTTGTCGGATCGCCCTTTCTGTTTTCATGGTTTGACTGGTTGAAAGCGAAGGAACCGCATTTCGCGCAATACATTGATATGTATGTCAAATACGAACACGTTATCCGCGCTGAGGAAGGCGTGTTCTATGGCAATGCGGGGAAAATCGTGTTCGGCAGCATCCAGCCCGGTTTTTTCGATGCCGTTGTCGCGGAGTTTGGCGGCGAGTGTGATATAACGCGCACCTCAATGGCGGCTTTATACGGAAATGAGGGCGGCGAGATGACGATGAAGGGCTTGAACAAAGGCTCCGCTGTGGCGCGGGTTTTGGAGCATTACGGCTTGTCAAAAACAGACGCTATCGGGATAGGCGACAGCGACAATGACCGTGCCATGCTGGACGCCTGCGGAATCGGCGTTGCGATGGGCAACTCAAAGGATGACTTCAAAAAGATCGCCGATTTTGTGACTTCGGATATAAACGATGACGGTATAGAGAAAGCGTTCAAACAATACGGATTGATATAATGATGAAAGCTAACGGTAGAATCCGGGCAATATGCCGTCCTTGTCATGTTGTGATTGGGTGTGTGTCTGGCACTCACGGTACCAGACACCATGATGAATAGCGGGACAAGTTTAAGAAGTTTTGAGTTTCAACACCGACTTGTCATAATCTGCGGGCGGGATGTAGCCAAGCAGTTCGATACAGGTCGCGGCAATGGAACTGATGCCCAGCCCCTCGTTCAGGGCGCTCTGGTCGTACTCGTTCTGGTAGGCTGGATCGTAGACAATACACGGCACGGGGTTGAGGCTGTGGCTGGTCTTTGACTTGGGCGTACCGTCGGCTTTGCGCGAGACCGCGCCTGTCTTCTTATCATGCTCGAACATATCGTCGCTATTGCCGTGATCAGCGGTGATGAGCATAATGCCGCCAGCCTCTGCCACTGCTTTGGCGAGACGGCCAAGCTGGAGGTCCATCGCTTCCATTGAGCAGACCACAGCCTGATACACGCCGGTATGACCCACCATGTCGCCGTTGGGGAAATTCAGGCGGATGAAGTCGTACTTGCCGGACGGAATCGCCGTGAGTATCTCATCGGTGATGTCGGCGCACTTCATCCACGGACGCTGTTCAAACGGAAGCACGTCACTCTTGATTTCGCGGTAGTCTTCGAGCTTGTCGTCGAACTTGCCCAGCTTATTACCGTTGAAGAAGTAGGTAACATGACCGTACTTCTGGGTTTCAGAGATGGCGAGAGTGCGGACGCCGGTAAGGGCGAGGTATTCACCCACAGTGTTGTCAATCGACGGCGGATTGACGAGGTAGCGTTTGGGAACGTGGGTGTCGCCATCGTATTCCATCATGCCGGCGTAGCAGACTGTGGGACGGCGGCCACGGTCGAACTTATCGAAGGCAGCTTCCTCAAAGGCGGCGGTGATCTCAAGGGCGCGGTCGCCGCGGAAGTTAAAGTAAACAACCGAGTCGCCGTCCTGGATGGTTCCGATTGGTTTGCCGTCATCAACTATGACGAACTCTTTCAAGTCCTGGTCAATGATGCCGGGGATTTCCTTGCGATAGGTCTCAACAGCTTCACGGGCGCTTGTGAACTGCCGCGCCTTGCCGTGAACGTGGGTGTCCCAGCCCCGGTGAACCATCTCCCAGTCCGCGCCGTAGCGGTCCATGGTGATCCACATACGCCCGCCGCCGCTGGCAATGCGGGCGTCAAAGCCTGCGGAAGCCGCGCTTCCAGCATCCCTTTGTTCCCTAAGGAACGCCTCAAACGGATCAATGTACTCAAGGGCGCTGGTCTCGCCAACGTCGCGGCCATCAAAGAGCGTGTGTATGCGTACTTTTTTGACGCCGTCCTTCTTTGCCTGTATGATCATGGCTTTGAGGTGGTCTAAATGGCTATGGACATTGCCGTCAGAGAAGAGTCCGATGAAGTGCAGGCTGCCGCCGCTGGTTTTCACATTGCCGGTGATTTCCCGCCACGCCTTGCCCGTGAACATGGCGCCGGTTTCGATAGACTGGGACACCAGTTTCGCGCCCTGGCTGAACACCCGTCCGCAACCCATGGCGTTGTGGCCCACCTCGCTGTTACCCATATCATCGTCTGAGGGAAGTCCCACAGCCTTTCCATGGGCTTTGAGCCGAGTGTGAGGATTCTTCGCGGTGAGCGCGTTAAGGTGATCCATCTTTGAGCCGGCAACCGCGTCGCCTTCTTTGTATTTTCCATATCCAACGCCATCCATGATAACGAGTAGTAACGGCCCTTTTCGGCCTTTCCACGCGGGATTCTTCGCTAATGCTTGCATAAAAACTCCTTAATCTTAGTTAGTTCAAAATAGCAGTCTTTCGGCGCTTAGACAAGAAAGAACTGAGGAAAGTTTTGCCGATACCGCCTGCTTACCGTCCGCGCGCTTGGTCTCTGACACCTGCGCGGGGAGTTTTTGCAAAAACCAAGCTATACCCCCTTGACATGTTCAGCGTAAAGATTAGAATGATTTTATGCTTTTGAAACCAGCAGGTAACAAGACAGCATACGCCTCTCCCGGCTCCCGGCTCCCGGCTCCCGGCTCCCGGCTCCCGGCTCCCGGCTCCCGGCTCATATTCTACCCACAAGCTGTCTCTCTGTCCTCCAAACAAACCGTTTAGATTTCCGCTTTTTTATACCGGCAAACCGCGGGTTTATCCACGTCTCCAAAAACAATATCAATGCTGTTCATCCGGCGTACCGGACAGGTCAGCCGTTACAATTTTTAAGTCAGGGATTTCAACTCCTGAGTCAGGGGTTACAAAACCTGAGTCAGGAATTTCAACCCGCAGGTCAGGGGTTACAACTCCTAAGTCAGGGGTTACAACTCCTAAGTCAGGGGTTACAAAACCTGAGTCAGGAATTTCAACCCGCGAGTCAGGGGTTACAAAACCTGAGTCAGGAATTTCAACCCGCAGGTCAGGAATTTCAACCCGCGAGTCAGGGGTTACAAAACCCGGGTCAGTCCCTTCACCTTTTAGGTCATTCGTTACAGCGAATGAAATATTCGTTTCAACACATAGAGGAGAATGCTATGGCAAAAAGCACTGATTGGCTGCCGAGAGCCCGGACAGGGATTCTGGCAATGTGTCTAAGCTGGATTCTGTACCTGACGGCGGCAAGGCGGACCTCTTGGGGAGTGCCGGAGGCGGAGTTTACGGAACTGGAGAGCCTGTGTTCCACGGCGCAAGACCTGCTCCAGAAGGCGCAAAACGACGCGGAGCGGACTCACGTCGTCACCGTGGAGTGTCAGGAGGCGTTTAGGGTACTGGAGGCGAAGATGCGTTTCTTCCGGGACCGCTACTTCAAGATGCCGCCCCTGAGCGAGGGAGACTGGGCAGCCCTGGGA
>JAITFA010000099.1 GCA_031281685.1 Treponema sp.
GACGTCAGCTTCCTGAAAACCGAATGGAAAGACCTTGACAGTCGTATTGACCAGCTTTCACCGGCGAACCTGCCGTTCCGCAATAATTTCATGAAAGACCGGAACAACGGAAGAATGGCTGAGGCCAAGGCAAGTTATATCACTGCCATCGACACCGCCATAAAAGCCTACGACAGCCTGATAGCCGCTAAACACCTCCCGGATGGGGTCGTTACTGAGCTGAAAAAGTATGACTGGATCAAGGACGGCCTCTCACAGCTCAAGACAGCCATAGGAAACGGGAGTAGGTTCTATGTCAAGCAAGGCTCAGGCGCGACCTATTCCAACGATGCGGCCAACGCCCTGTTCGGCGTAGACCTGGGCAAGTTCTTCACTCCGGGCCAGTTTGCCATTGACAAGCTGGTAACTACCGAAGGCAGTGGAAATACCGCCGCGCCGAAATTCTTCGGCATAAAGGACGGGAAGAATACGCCTATAGCCGCCAAAAACGAGATTAAGGGATATGAGATGATCGGCTTTGAACTCAAGTTTGCCCCCTTGAAAGAGGTTCTTGTCAAAGGGTTTGAGTTCCCGGCAGGCGATGGCATGGTTATTCCCCTGTTGCCGCGAGAGATTGCGGAACCGGTTTATGGCCTGTATCATCGCTAACCGTCTTTGAAATCCTGTTTGGGATCGCCGGCTTTTACGCCGGTGATCCTATTCCTTTGCAGTATTGTAATCGCCCCGTTGTCTGGGGCGGATGTTGCTCTTTCCGCCGCCGGGGGTTCCTTGCTGGTAACGCCCGGCGGCACGTCTGGCTACGGGCTGGGCGGGCTTGCCTATACCGGGGAAACCGGGCTGTCCCTTAAAGCGGACGCGGGAGAGGTCTTCTTCAAGCTGCCCGAAGTTCGCGGCGACATAAGCGCGGCAGCGGGACGGTTCGGGTTTCGCGCCCAAAACTTCGGCGCGGCTTTTACGGTTGGGGGATTCAGTCACTCGGCTTTCACGGCTGATTTTGGAGAGGCGGTTTTCAACAGCGAGGGCGGCTCAGGCGCATGGTTCGATGCCGCCCTGTCCTTTCGTATCCGCGGATTGACCCTGGAGCCATCCGCCTCTTTTGCCGCCGCGTCATGGGAAAGCGGCGATTTCTATTGGTTTTTCGGCAAGCCGGACCTGCCCGCCTTGTGGCGGCTGGGTTTAACCGCCGCTTATGACGCGCACAGTCTGGGATTCAGTCTTGTTTCCCTTGACGCGGACATTCTGGATAATGACGCGGTACGGCTTTTCAAGGGCGCGTCCGGGGGCGCTGTCCTGTATTACCGGTTTTCCGGGAAAAGCCGGAATTTCCCTGTGCAAGGAACGCTGGGGTATTGTTACGCCGCCGCCGGGATGGAGGGGGAGCTTACGGCATCCAATCAGGGTTATTCTCTTTTCCCTTACCGGTTTTATCATCTGGATGCGTCTTTTTCGACCCACGCCGGTTTTGCCGTGATAAGCATGGAATATGGCTTTTCAATTTTTCGTGTTCACGCGGCGCTTGGAGCGGCTCATGTTTTTCAGGGGACAGGTTCGGTGGATATTCACTACCGGGAAAAAACTCTCTTCGGCGGCAACGAGAAAACCGACTCGCTGTGGAAAGATGTGGGGGGCTTGGGAGCGGCGTTTTTGTCGGCTGACCTTGGAATACCCTCTCTGCGGCTGGGGACCAAAACCAGCCTTTCTCTCGGCATAAAAAAGACCCTTGCTCTTCCCTGGGGTTACCAGAATATCTTTTCAGCAGACGAAAGCGGTCCCCCGGATTCACGTCCAGGCGGCGGCCCTGACACGGACCTGATCAGGACAGCGCTGCTTTCAGGGCTTTCGATCTACGGCTCCCTTGCTATCCGTTGATGAAAAAAGTCATACCCTCTGTATCTCCTGTTGAAAGGTAACTATTTAGCCCTCAGTGTCCGCAAAACCAAGCTTTTTCATCAAGCAGGATATTCTCCCCCTGTCCATACGGAACAGCAGGAGGAGGCTTTGTAAGTTGACACCAATGTCTCTGGCACTCACGTCTCTGACACCAATGTCTCTGGCACTCACGTCTCTGACACCAATGTCTCTGACACCAATGTCTCCACGAGTGTGGGGCTATGCCCGTTCCAGCAGACACACAACGAGCGCTTCGACCGCACGACCTTCACCAAGAGCATCACAGCCTTCATTGGTCTTGCCTTTGACAAAGACCGCGTCTATCGGCAGTTTCAGCGCCGAGGCAAGCGAGGCGCGAATCGCGGCGCGGTGAGGCAGGAGCTTGGGAGCTTCGCAGGTAACAACAGCGTCGATGTTGACCACAGACCAGCCTGCTGCTTTAACCTTGTCAAAGGCAATGGCGAGCAGTCCCAAGGAATCGGCATCTTGCCATGCTATGTCGCTTGGCGGAAACAGTTCGCCAATGTCGCCCAGTCCAGCCGCCCCAAGCAGGGCATCGATAAGCGCGTGAACCAGCGCATCTCCGTCTGAATGTCCCAGTTCCCCCACGGGTGACGGCAACTCAACGCCACCCAGCAAGAAGCGCCGACCAGAAATCAAGCGGTGTAAATCACGCCCCAAACCAATACGCAACATAGACTTGCTCCTTACAAATCTTCCGGGAAAGTGATTTTGCGGTTTTGCGGCGAACCGTTAATTACCGCAACCGGACCAACAAACTCGCCCCAGACTTCAGCGTCGTCGGTGTATTCAATGCCTTCACGACATTCCCGCTCAGCGGCCAGCTCATGGGCGTGAAGCAGGGGCATGAAGGCAAATGCCTGCGGCGTTTGTGCGGTTCCAACTCGCGTGCGTTTCAGGTGCCGGCACACAAAACCGCGCTCGTCAAGTTCCTTGGGCGTTTCGATCAATGGCATAAGCGGGATCACTGCCTTATGTTCGATAAGCGCGTCGATTACGCGCTCGATAAGCTCAGGGTCAACCCAAGGGCGCGCGCCGTCGTGGATCAGCACATAGTCGGGACTGTAGGCGGCAAGCAGAGCCAGCGCGTGGTGCGTGGACATGCGGCGCGTGGAACCGCCAGGGACAAACAGCACACTAGCCGCCGTTGACGGCAGACTCCGGCGGGCGGCAAATTCACCGCCCTCGGCGCATGAAGGAACCGCGATGACAATCAGATTTACACGGGGAACCGCGATAAACGCCATAAGCGCCGCGCCAAGCACCGTGAGCGGCTTGCCGGCAGCGTCAACACGACCATCCAGCGGACGGTACTCCTTCTTGATACCGCCCATGCGGGTTGATGATCCTGCCGCGCAGATAACAGCGGCGATATTCATGTCTCTGCTTAGGGATGGGAATCCAGACGGGTGAAAATCATAGTCTCTACCGCCTCTTTTGATTCCCCAAGGGACAGAGCTATCTCGTCCTCCAGCAGTTTCAGCGTAGAATCATAGAGCTTCCGTTCCAGTATAGGCAATTCCTTCACCTTGCTCCGGTGATAGAGCGCACGCACCACTGTCGCATTGTCAATGATACTGCCCTTTTTAGAAATGGCGAGGTTCATCTCATACCGTTGCTTCCAGTCCGACGGTATTGGATCGTAGTCCTCACCAAGTAGCTGTAATGCCTGTTGCGCCATATCCTGATCAACAATAGCACGAATCTTCAGATCCTCCGCCTTTTCTACCGGAACCATCACCGTCATATCCGATACCTCAAGGTAAATCACATAGTAAGGGATCGTCTCATTTTTAAATGTTTTATCCTCTATCGAAAGAATTCTCCCAACTCCTTGACAGGGATACACGACCTGCTGGTCGATTTGAAAGTTCACACTCATTGATCTAATTGTACCACATACGCTTTAAAAAGGGAAAGGGATCACAGGCAGCAATTAAAGTATCAGCCTTTTGGGAAGGGTTCTTGCTTCTATGGGTGTCTGGCACTAAAACGGCAACCTTTGAATCGCTGGATCACAGGACAAAGCGCCTCGCTTCCTGTTCCGGCGATTCCTCCTCGCAGAACGCGATAAGCTGCTCAACAGAAGGTTCCACTCCTGAGGTAATATACTCAATCATACGCCGGCGCGTGATGTTCTCGATTTGGCCGCCGGAAAAGCTAAAGCGGGACGAAAGCGTATCCACCGCCTCTTCAGAAAGCTCCGGTATCATGGAACGCCAGATTGCGCGGCGGGTGTTGATGTCCGGCTTCCCAAACTCAATCTTGAACAGGAAACGTCGCTCAAACGCCTTGTCTATGTTCAGGCTCATATTGGTCGTGGCGATGAGGATACCGTCTAGGTTTTCCATCTCCTGTAAGAGAATATTCTGAATGGTATTAGCCATCTGGTCTACAGAACTGCTGTCTTCATTCAAGGAAAAACGTTTGGAGAGGATCGCATCAGCCTCGTTAAAAAGCAGAATCGGCGTAACCGCAGAGTTCTTCACCGCGTCACGGTATTTGTCAAAGAGCGACTTGGTGAGCTTCTCACTCTCGCCAACCCACTTGTCCCTCATTTCGGCGATGTTCATCATAAGCAGGTCACGACCAGTTTTGTGGGCAAGCTGGTACACGGTTTCGGTTTTTCCAGTGCCAGACGCGCCGGAAAAGAGACAGACAATGCCGCTCCGCTGACCAGTTTCGGCAAGCCGCGCCCGTACCGCCTGATAATTGTCGTCCTGAAGCAGGGCGCTGAAACGCTTAATCTGCGCCGTTTCCCGCTCGTTAAAGAACAACTCTTTCTGTGTAATACTGCTCGCGGGTATGAGGTCTGTCTTGACTTTGCGCGGCTTGATCTGGAGTTCTTCCAATAATTCTGTCTTAGCCTTGTCTGTCAGGCAGTATGTCTCGCGGTCGCCAAAGAAACCATCATTCCCTTCATCGGTAAGCCGTTTCTCAATCAGGTTCATTCGCATAAGGACATGGGAGCCGTCTTCAAACTGCTGTCGCGTCTGCCTGAACAGCGTCTTGTGCTTTTGATCGTAGACCTCGTTGTCCATGGGGGAGAGCCAGATATGGTCGTTGTCCTGATTACTAAACAGGTGACAGAAATAGACCAGAAGTATCTCACTGTCGCTGTCAAGCTTATAAGCTAGCGTTTTCTGTGAAAACACAAGCTGGGTATTGCGCTCCAGTAACGTGTGTATATCAGAACCAAGAGCGTCCCATGAAAGTTCGTTATTTCCTCTCCGGTAGAAAAGCTCGTTGAGCGCCTCAAAGAACTCATGGATTGAAACACCTTCATAACGCGTTGCTGGTTTGTACCCATCTCCCTGCCTGATCGCCTCGACAACCCCTTCCGGCACACGAAACGAGATCAAACTCTCATCCCGGCGGCAGTACAAGAGCTTCTTCTTTTCCAACTCATTGAATTCCGGCAACCAGGGTAGTATCCCCAAGTTACTCTCACAGTTCAGGGAAGAACTAATGTCCATAGTGGTGATGTGTTGATCCTCGTAACGAACAAGAAAATGCGAATACAGCGCGGTCTGCACGGGCGAAAGGTGGAAGAAGCGTGACACCACCTTGATATGATCCTTGGCATGGTCAAGGAAATCCTCGTGAAGCCCCATCTCACGAGAGAGTTCCACAAGCTTCTCAATGTGCTGGACAAGGCTCAGTTCCTCTGACCCTGAAAGCCTGCGTACCGCTTCAGGCAATGTTTTGAGATTATTACGGCTGAGGTTAAGATTCTTGAGCGCAGGCAGTTTACCCAGCATTTCCGGCGCCACAGTGAGCTTGTTGCGACTACAATCGAGTTGTTCAAGTTGGCTGAGCCGCTCAATGAATTCCGGCAAACTGGAAAGCTCATTACCTCGAAGGTTCAATACCTTGAGCGCCCCAAGACTTCCGATGGCTTCTGGCAGTGTTGAGAGGTGGTTCCGGCTGAGATCGAGGTACTCAAGCATAGTGAACTCGCTCAGGAAGTCCGGCAGGGTTTTGATTTTGTTATCGCTTAAATCAAGCGATGAAATATGCGAGAGCTTCCGCAATTCAAGCGGGACCCGCTCAAGTCCAAGGTCGGCAAGGTCAAGCGCCATATCAAACTCATCAAGGCAACGTTTGATCCGCTCTCGCGCTTCTTTGATGCTGGAAGTTTTGGTAGTAAAATCAGTCATACCTGCAATATAGACAGATCAGAACAAGGTATCAAGAAAGTGAGTCAAGTTCCCAGTGTTCCAGCATATCAATGAGATGCTTCATCTCCAAACGTACCATACTGTGCAGAAATTCCTCTTTCTGTTTTGGAGGAAGATAGTCAGTTAGCTCGAAGAGGTATTTCAAAAGCGCCAGCACGTCTGACTTTTGTATGCCGCCGAATTCTTCTTTATCATTATCCATTATTGCCCCATCCTGAGTGGCCGTGCGCTCACCTCACGCGAGAAGGTCCCCAGATGCAATGGGGTAAAGCGATCATACGCAACTACCACGAAATAGTATAAAGTTCCGTTCTGCAAACCATCAATGTGGACAGAAGTCCGTTTTCCCACGTTAATCGGAGAATTACCCAATATCGCGCCCTGCCCGAAGTATCGCCCGCTTGCCTCGCCGTAGTACACAAGATAACCAACCACGTCAGCGTCAAAGCTGGCGCGCCACGAAAGGTCTACCGCACTGTCCCTCGCTATGGCTGTGAGCATGGTCGGCGCCAGAGGCGGCTCGTCAGGCTGGTACGTTATGGTGAGCCGGTCAAGGTACGGGGTAGTTTCGTTGTTATTGCCGGGATAGAACATCACCGCAATCTGAGCGAACCTGCCCAGAATCCCCGAAAGCTCGGTTCCCGGCGTAAAAGCTCGCCACTCAGGGTTGTTAATAACCTCGTCAAAAGACAAAAGACGCCAATCATTCGGGTCTTGCGCTGGGGTCTCTGTCCATTGATAGGGATTGTCGCTGGCGCGGATGAAGAACTGGAGCGTCGAGCCATCAGTAAAGTGAAAAGGCCAGGTTCCCGCGTACTCGTTCTGAACCTGCTCTCCTGAATAGGTGATTCTTCCTCCGGTAACATCGATCCTCAGTATACTGCTGTTGTACTCCCCCAAGTCAAAGACCCGTGTTTCAGCGCGTCCCCCTGCTTGGTGATACTTACGGAGAACCGGATCGTCGATAAAACTACCATAGATACGGAATTCGTCCATCATGCCTATGAAACGCCCTCCCAGCATAAGCGTACCCTCTCTACCCGCCACCGCATGGTAGGGCTGGCCGCTCTCTCGGCCAGAACTGGTAGCGTAGGTAATGGCTTCAGGCACTCCATTCACCAAATACTCAAGGAGGCCAGTGTCGGCATTGAAACGGATCACATGGCTGCTCCATGTTCGTGGAACCAGCGACGTAATACCGGTAAGAGAGATGTTTACCGGTGTCTCCTCCGCGCCGGGCGGCGCGAAAAAGTTCTGGAAAAGCCACTGAAGCCGGTTTTTAGACGCGGTGCATTGAATTCGCTGTAAGGCGTAATTGCCCGGACTATCCTCGCGGGCAGCGGTCCATGAAAGGATAAGTTCCCCATTCTCCATATTCATGGGAAAGAGCCAGAACTCTATGGAAAAATCGCGGATCGCCTGACCAGATGAAAGGAGCGCGCCGGACTGTGGTACCAAGGCAAGCGGTCCGTTGTTGGTGTTCTCCATGAAGGGTAAACCTGAAAACAGAGCCGCGCCAGCTCCTGAACGCGCAAGCCGTTTTTCAGTCGTCAGGAGCGCCGGTGAAATCAATACCTGGTAATGGCCTGCGTGATCCTGAAACTCAATGGGCTGTTCCTCATCGAATGATAACGCCAGGTCCAGCGCTTGCTCATCAGCGTAACGTGTGGCCGAGGAAAGCGCCAGAACCGGATAGGGGCGTACCAAACTCAGTTCCGTAACCCCGATACGTTTGTCTACCGCGTCCCAGCCAGCTTCCCCGCCAATGCTGATGATCTTTTCCCCAATGGCGTATAATCCATCTGAAAGCAACACGAGAAGAGACACGGCGAGTATGCGGTTTAAGTTCCTCATTTGTCTTCTTTATCGGAATCTTTCGCCTCATACCATACAAAATCCAGCTTGAACAAAGAGGTAAGCCGCTTTACCCTGTTTATATGGATATCACTTTCTATTCACTCGGCGCGGCTGAGGAAGTAACCGGCTCTAAACATGTCATTGAGATAGACGGGAAGAGCTACCTTATTGACTGCGGCGCGTTTCAAGGCTCACGCTCGGACGCGGATCGGAAAAACCGGAACCTAGGCATCGCGGCTGACCGACTTGGAGCCGTGATTCTGACTCACGGTCATCTCGACCACTGCGGCCTTCTGCCCATGCTTACCAAGCAGGGCTACACAGGAAACATCTACGCCACGCCCGCGACACGGGACATCGCCAGTCTCATCATGATGGATTCAGCCAACATTCAGGCGCGGGACGCGATATATCTGCGGAAACAGGCAAAGAAAACAGGAGAGCGGTTTGACTGGCAACCGCTTTTTGAGGAAAAAGACGCCATAGCAGCCACATCGCAAATCATGGGCGTTTCCTACCGGCGTCCGGTGTATATCGACGAAGGGGTACAGCTTGAGCTTTTTGATGCCGGACACATTCTTGGCTCAGCTATGGCCATGCTTACGGTTAAAAAAGACGGGAAAGAGCTGTATATCCTCTGTTCCGGCGACTTGGGACGTAAGGAAAAGCCGATTATCCGTAACCCTGACAATAGGTTGCCTGCCCCAGACTACCTCGTGCTTGAAAGTACCTATGGCGATCGGCAGCATGACAAGGCTGACAACGCCATGGCAAAGCTCGCGGAAGTCGCCAAACGAACCGTCAAAAACAAGGGACGCATCCTCATCCCCGCGTTTGCCATTGAGCGTACTCAAGAACTGGTCTACTACTTCCACCTGCTTGTTGATGAAGGCGTTATACCTGAGATTCCGATCTTCGTGGATTCGCCTATGGCCACCAACGCGACTACCATCTTTCAGGTTCACCCTGAATGTTACGATGAGCATATCCGCGAGGCGTTTATCAAGCACCACAAGAACCCATTTGGCTTTAACTCGCTCCACTTCACCACGAGCGTGGACGAGTCCAAGGCGCTCAACGAGCATCCGGGACCGCTCATCATCATCTCGGCTGACGGTATGTGTGAGGCAGGCCGTATTCAGCACCACCTTATCAACAGCATCAGTAACCCGAATACCACGATCCTCACGGTTGGTTACATGGCCGAAAACACCCTGGGCAGGCGTATCCGAAACAAGGATGCTGAGGTAAAGATACACGGCCAGTGGTTCAAGCGGCGGGCTGAGGTTGAGGAGATCAACGCCTTCAGCGCCCATGCCGACTACGTTGAGGCGCTGGAATGGCTCAACACCATTAACATCTCGCATCTCAAAAAAATCTTCCTTGTGCATGGGGAACCCAAAGCTCAGGCCGCGTTCAAGAAGTATCTGGCTGCCCATGGTTACCCGCAGACCGAAATCGTCAAGTATGGCGAAACTTACCCGCTGGAGGCATGATGGCTTATCTTACCGGATTTCACGTTATAGAAGAGCGGCTCAAGGCCGCGGGCGGCGCAGGCCCGCTCCTTGTGGCAAAGGCCGGACCACGGGCGCGGGAAATCGTCGCGCTTGCGGTTGAACACAAGGTTCGCGTTGAGCGTGTCGGCACGTTTGACCTTGATCGTCTGGCGCCGGATCACCGGGGCATCGCGCTGCAGGTTGAAAGCGTGGAGAGCAATGCTGCGCTCAGCTTTGAAGGTTTTGTTAATGGGCTTGGGGAAAAGACAAACGCGCTTGTCGTGATTCTTGATGAAATTACCGACCCGCACAACTACGGCGCGATTCTCCGTTCCTGTGACCAGTTTGGCGTTGACCTTGTCTTAACGCGGCATCGGCGCATTGCCAAGCACGCTGAAGTTATCTCCAAAACATCCGCTGGCGCGACTGCGTGGGTTCCGGTCGCTGAGGTGGCGAATCTTCCCCGTGCCGCGGCAGACCTAAAGGACGCTGGCTTCTGGGTTTACGGCGCGGACATGAGCGGTGAGGCGGTGTATACCAAAGACCTCAAGGGCCGCGTAGCCCTGATTCTGGGTGGTGAAGGCGCGGGCATATCCCGTCTGCTCCGCGAAACGTGCGACGCCCTGGTCGCAATCCCTACCAACGGCAGACTCGATTCACTCAATGTCTCGGTAGCCGCAGGCGTGCTGCTTTACGAGGTAAACCGCCAGCGCTTAGAGTAACGGCGGCTGCTTACCGGCCCCATTGTTTCAGGGCGGCGTCTCTGACATCAGTGATTAACGCGGACGCGCTGAGGCTTGTATGGCGCCAGACATGATGCGGCGCCAGACGCGGCGCGGTGTCAGACATAGCGCCGGACATC
>JAITFA010000108.1 GCA_031281685.1 Treponema sp.
AAGCGTATGGAACTCATACGCAAATACCCGCCCGCTGAAACAATAGGCAAGAAACTTCTGGGAGCGATGGCCGGCGGCGCGGTTGACCCCGACGTAAGGGACTATGCCTATAAATCCGGTTTTTTTGTACTGGAACTGACCGGAGAGTCGGTCAACCTGTTAAAGCCGCCGGAAGGTTTTGAACCGCAGCAATGGTAAAGAGGCATGAAAATTGTTTGGTACTGTGCTTGTGTGTATTCGCTTGTGTAACATCAATGCCTATAGAGTGGGAGCATGTGTCTGACACTGAAAATAAATTTGTCCCAGAAACAATGGGGAACCTTGATGCCCTGAATTATTTCCGGGCTGAATGGCTGAACGTCGGCTGGAACGCGGGGAATACCTTAGACGCTTATAGCAACGGGGTCTCTGGTGAAACCAAGTGGGGAAATCCTCCACTCAACCAGAACTTGTTTATTGGCCTGAAAGAAGCTGGTTACAACCTTGTGCGTATTCCTATCACATGGATGGGACATATCGGTGAAGCGCCGGATTACCCTATTGAGCCGGATTTCCTGAAGCGCGTTGCCGAGGTGGTCGGATACGCTCATCAGGCGGCGCTCACGGTGATCATCAATATCCACCACGATGGTCATACTGATAACAACGGTAAAGACGCGGGCTGGCTTTCGATCAACAAGGCTAGGGCAAGCGAAGACGGTATGCGGCAGGTAACAGCCCAGTTCGAGCGGGTCTGGGCGCAGATCGCTACATACTTCAAGAATTATGGCGACTACCTGATCTTTGAAGACATGAATGAGATACACGATGGCACATGGGGCTGGGGACCAGAGCCAACGCAGAAGCCACAGTACGAAATCGTGAACCAATGGAATCAGGTGTTTGTGAACACTGTGCGCAATACTGGCGGCAATAATCTTACCCGGTATTTGGTCGTTCCCGGGTACTGCGCTGTGGGCAAGCATACGGTGGCGGACTATTTCAGGCTGCCCCAAGACCAGGGCAAGGTGAACAAGTTGATCGTAAGTTTCCATTACTATGATCCTTACGAGTTTGGCATCGCTGGTACCCGTAACGAATGGGGCAGTACGGCGGATAAAAACAAGGTGAGCAATGACTTTCAGCCCTTTGCCAGCTGGTTTATCGCTATGGGGATTCCAGTCATCATTGGCGAAAGTGGCGCGGTGCGTCATCCGGGTTATGAGCAGACGCGGCTTGACTATCTCGCGTATGTCTATGGTAAAGCCCACGAATTCGGTCTTACCCCGATCTATTGGGATAACGGGGCGTTCAGCGGCTCAGGAGAAAACTTCGGCCTTATTAACCGTCGTACTGGTCAGCCCGATTCGGATGAGGCCAAAACCGTTATCGAGACAATGGTGAACGCAACTAAATAACTAAATAATGGCGCCAGAGACCGAGACATCGCTGCTGTTCAGTCAGCCGATTGAACAAGGTCGCCGGATACCGTAGTATCAACACACTATGCCTAAAATTGAAGTAAACGAAGCGGTTTTTTATACACTGGCGGGAAAACGCTGGGACACGCAGGAGGCGTTTGAGTCGGCGCTTGCCTGCGCCAAAGCCGAACTGGACGAAGACTCGGATAAAAGCCTGCCTGCGGATGAGCGAACCCTCAAGATCGAGTTAAACGACACGAATCGCCCTGACCTTTGGGGTATGGCGGGTTGCGCGAGACAGCTTGCCGTCTATCACAGCGGGAAAACGCCGCGCTATCCCTTTTTCTCGACACCAACGGCGTCCCAGAAGACAAGCCATCGGGTAACGGTGGAGCGCCCGGTGCGGCAGGTACGCCCATATTTGGCAGGCTTCATCGCATCCGGCAAGGCGATCAGTGACGCGGCGCTCCGCGATATGATTCAGACTCAGGAAAAGCTGGCGTGGAACTTTGGCCGCAAGCGCCG
The DNA here is from genome assembly GCA_031281685.1 of Treponema sp. GTDB lineage: Bacteria > Spirochaetota > Spirochaetia > Treponematales > Breznakiellaceae > JAIRMT01. Next base: position 1,926 of record JAITFA010000108.1, read on the forward strand.
GACTATCTCAATGGGCTTGTATCGCGTCGCCATCGTCAAGTGGCCTATTCATTACAAGGCCGTCGATCCAGACTCAGTGAGCTTTGTCCCCCTGCAATGGGAGCTTATCGGCGATAAGACCCCGCTGACCCTGCGTGAAATCCTTAAAAAGCACCCCAAAGGCAGAGAATACGCCTTTATTCAGGAACATGAGCCGCTCCATCCCCTGCTGGTCGATGATCAAGGCTCGATCCTGTCATACCCACCCATCATCAACTCGGCAGAACTCGGCGCCGTGCAAGTGGGGGACAGAGACCTCTTTGTCGAGCTTACCGGCACTGACCAGCCGTCGGTAACGCTGGCAGCGTCAATCATGGCTTGCGATCTTGCAGATCAGGGGTATACGATTGAGCCGGTCGCTGTGGATTACGAGTACGACACGCCATTCGGCAGAACCTGCGTTACTCCGTATTACTTTCAGGAACCGGTATTCTGTTCCCTTGCCCGTATCGAGAAGTTTCTCGGCGAGTCCCTGAGCGCCGAAGAATGTGTCTCAGCTCTGGCGAAGATGGGCTGCCGCGCCGAGATAAGGCAGGGCGTTGAGCGCGGTGAGAATGCTGGACAAAGCAGCGAAGGCCTTATGGTGTATCCGCCGGAGTATCGCAACGACTTTTTACACGCCGCCGATGTGGTGGAAGACGTGATGATCGGGCGGGGACTTGCCGCTTTCAAGCCGGAGCGTCCGCGGGACTTCACCATTGGCCGGCTCAGCCCCATAACCCTGTTCAGCCGCCGCGTCAAGGAAATCCTCGTGGGTCTGGGGTATCAGGAGATGATTTATAACTACCTCGGCTCAAAGAATGATTTTGTTGACAAGATGCGTGTTGACGGCAGCCGCGCTATCCGCATTGCCAACCCCATGACCGAGAACTACGAGTATGTCCGTGACAGCCCCTTGCCGTCTCTGCTGATGAGCGAAGCGGTGTCTGGACACGCGGTCTATCCCCACCGCGTCTTTGAGACCGGCAAGGTTGCCTATTGCGACGCGGCTGAAAACTACGGCACGAGTACCCGTCAGTATCTGGGTCTGCTCTTGGCTGACAAGGACGCCAACTTCAACAGCGCGGCCAGCCTTATACAGACGCTTTTTTACTATCTTTCGCGGGAATATATTGCGCAGGAGAGCGCCGACCCTCGTTTTATCGCGGGACGCGCCGCCGCGCTCGTGTACAAGGGCAAAAACATCGGCGTCTTTGGCGAGATTCACCCTGAAGTGCTTCAAAACTGGGGGCTAACCATGCCTTGCATCGGCGCTGAACTCGACCTCGACGCGCTTATGTAAGGAAAAGTCCCCGGATAGGCAGCGCACAAACTGCGGGACGTATGCGTGCGCGTTACGCATAGCGTTGCTATCGGTGGACGTTTTAACGGTATAGTCTTAATTTTACATCTAAGGCTGTTCCAAAACTTCACTTCTGGAACAGCCTTAACAAAAATATGAACAACATTTTAAAAAAGATTGGCCCCGTGGGTTTCTATAGAGAAGCCTTGAGTATCGCGTTGCCGGTCATGCTCCAGCAACTCGTTATGAGCATGGTTTCACTTATTGATAACTTCATGGTCGCTGGGCTTGGCGATATCAGCATGGCAGCGGTGAATGTCGCCAATCAGATCAACTTCATCTACATCGTGCTGGTGAACACCGTCTGCGGCGCGGGCGGCATCTACCTCGCTCAGTTTCGCGGCGCTAATGACATCGACGGCATGAAAAACGCCTATCGTTTCAAGGCGCTGTTTTCCCTGGGCGCTGGACTCGTTTACTTCGCCCTTTGCTGGACCATCCCCGACCGGATGCTTGCCATGATGACTATGGGTAACGCGGCGCAGGCGGAAATCATCGCCATTGGCGTAACGTATCTGCGGCTCACCTCATTCTCGCTGCTGCCGATGGCGCTTTCCACAGCCATAGGGAGCGCGTTTCGGGAAATCGGCCAAGCCCGGATACCGCTGGCGATTTCAGTGCTGGCGACACTCGTGAACACTACCGGCAACTGGTTCCTCATCTACGGCAACATGGGCGCTCCACGCCTTGAGGTGTCGGGCGCGGCAATAGCGACCGTCATTGCCCGCTATGTTGAAGTTACGATCTTTCTGGTTTATGTACACCGAAACAAAGCCGCGTTCTTCGTTGGTTTTACCCGCCTGCTGTTTATCAACAAGCGGCTTATCCGTGAGATTCTGTCGAAATCCGGCATGATGTTCATATCGGAACTCTCATGGATCAGTTCCGAAACGATTATGACCGCGCTGTATAACGGACGCGGCGGCGCGGAAGTAGTCGCGGGCATGGCGGCGGGCTGGACCATCGCCAACATCTTCTTCCTGCTCTTCGGCGGCATCTTCACCGCCAC